>DATMYU010000354.1:0-5845 GCA_035560775.1 Desulfosporosinus sp. | reverse complement strand
AACTTATACATGACCGAACGGTCAGTTTTGGACGGAGTGGTGGTTAGCAGTGTTTAAATACTTAAATAAAGTGGGGGAAAAGAGCGTTGGAAAATAAATTCGGCAAAAAAGGAAAAAAAGTTTTGATCATAATCGCTTCAGTGCTAGCAATACTGGCACTGGTATTTATCGGGCGTGGACTTATGAGTAAGCCCATCGCAACGGTGGTCGAAGAAAAATATATTCCGGTGGAAGTGGAAGTGGTCGCCAAACAGACACTTATCAATACGGCGATCTTGAGTGGGAAAATTTCCTCCGATACCGATGTCGCCGTAATCCCCAAGGTTCCGGGTAAAGTGATGACTGTCAATGTGAAAGTAGGGGATACAGTTAGTAAGGGAGCTGTGCTGCTCACCATTGATACGTCTGATATCCAAAAACAAGTCGATACTATGCGCGCCACGCTACAGTCGGCAGAGGTTGGAAATTTGAAGAGTAAAGAACAATGGGATATGGCAAAAAGCTCCCTCGAACGGACAAAGTTGCTTGCTGCAGATAAAATTGCTAATTCTAAGCAGACCTTGGCGAATACTAAGGTGCTTTACGAAGCTGGTGCGGTATCTAAGGATCAGCTTGACCAGGCCGAGCTCGCTTTAAAGGAGCTAGAATCAACGTTTGCTGCTCAAATTGAGCAGTTGGAAAACCAGACCTTGGACAGTAGTCTCCAACTGGCAGAGGCTCAGCTTAATCAAGCGCAAGTAGGGTATAATCAGGCCTTGCAAACCTTGAATGACGCCGTTGTGACCGCCCCAGTCGACGGGATCGTTTCACAGGTCGATGTCACGGTAGGAAATATGGCTGCGATTGGGCAATCGGCGGTGAGCCTAACGAATAAAGATAGTCTCTATTCTTCTATCAGTGTTGCTGAAAATCTGGTGAACCGTCTTACGACAGGTAAAGCAGTGAAGGTCACTATTCCGTCGGTGTCAGAGGAAGGTCTTGTAGGTAAGATTGAATATATTAGTCCTTCTGCGGACCCGAAAACCCAGTTATATCCTTTGAAAATCTCGGTGGAAAATTCCGATGGATTGATCAAGCCGGGAATGTTTAGCAAAGTTGAGCTGACGACTGAGGAAAAGCCGGATGTGATGGCGGCTAAAAGTGAGTCGGTCGTTCTTAGAAATGGAAAAACGATTGTGTATATTGTCCAAGGGGATAAAGCAGTTGCTAAAGAGGTTGTTACGGGCCTTGATACCGGAGTGGAAATTGAAATTACGAAGGGGTTAAATCTTGGCGACAAAGTGATCATCAAGGGGCAGACCTTAGTCGATGAGGGGCATAAAGTTAAGATTGTGGGAGGGGACGCATCTTGAAGTTAGCGGATGTTTCGGTCAAGCGCCCAGTCACAATCATTATGTTAATGCTTGTTATCATTCTATTGGGTGGTATTTCTATGACCCGCCTGCCGATTGATCTTTTGCCGAACATTGAAGTTCCTGTTTCGATTGTTGTGACACAGTATTCTGGGGTGGGTCCTCAGGAAATCGAGAAACTTATTACTGATCCCCTGGAGGGAGCTGTCTCCACAGTAGAAAATATTGATACGGTTACTTCTACAACGACTGAGGGGAGCTCTATTGTCATAGCGCAGTTCAAAAACGGGACAGATATGGACTTTGCAACCCTCCAAATGCGGGAGAAGGTTGATCAGGTTAAAAGTAGTTTGCCTTCTGAGGCTGGAGCGCCGATGGTCATGAAGCTCGACTTAAGTGCGATGCCTGTTGTGACTCTGACCCTGAGTGGACATGATGCGGACCTGGCTAAGTTGCAGTCGATTGCAGAGGATAAGCTTAAACCCCAGCTCGAGCGGGTAGCCGGGGCGGCTTCTGTTTCTGTTGTCGGCGGGTATGAAGATGAGGTAAAAATTAAAACGCATCTGGAAAAAATGAACGGGTATGGCCTGACCATTAATTCCTTAGCCCAACTGATTGGTGCTGAAAACCTCAATGCCCCAGGGGGGGAGGTCCAAAAGGGAACGCAGGAGCTCACGATCCGGACAACGGGTGAGTTCCAATCTTTGGATGAAATAAAGGATCTTTTCATTCCTTTGCCTAACGGAGGACAGATCCGATTAAAAGATATTGCGGATGTTGTCATAGAGCATCAAGAAATTACCGCAATTTCCAAATCGAATGGGGCAAAAAGTGTCAGTCTCTCGATTCAAAAACAATCGGGGACGAATACGGTTGCAGTGTCAGAGGGGGTCAATGCTGCCGTTAAAGCATTTGCCATAGAATACCCTGATCTAACCATTAATACCGTGTTGGACCAGTCTGTTTCTATCAAGCAATCCGTTAAAACTGTTGAAAACGAAGCTTTAATGGGTGGACTCTTAGCTATTGTGGTGGTATTTTTGTTCTTCCATAATATCCGAACAACGTTTATCACCGCTACAGCCATTCCAATTGCCATGATGGCGACCTTTGCTGTTCTATATTTTGCGGGGATCACGATTAATATGATGACCCTTGGCGGACTGACTCTGGCAATGGGACGCTTGGTGGATGATAATATTGTGGCCTTGGAAAACATTCATCGACATCGCATGGACGGATACTCTAAAGTTGAAGCTGCTATTAAAGGGGTGTCTGAGGTCGGCATGGCAATTTTTGCCTCCACGTTGACTACGGTCGCAGTCTTTCTCCCAATCGTCTTTGTGCAAGGAATTGTGGCAACGATTTTCCGGGAATTAGCTATGACATTTGCCATATCGCTGGTGGCTTCTCTCCTTGTTTCGCTGACTTTAGTTCCGACGCTTTCCGCGAAGCTGATGCAAGCGGAGGCTATTCCAGAAGGACGTACTGGATTTAAAGGGCTTGTTGACCGCTTTAGTCGCTGGTTTGACAGGCAGTTTGGGCGAATTGAAGCGGCTTATAGGAAGCTTTTACACTATGGATTGCACCATCGCAAGACCGTAATGACGATTGCAACGGCGATCTTTATTCTCTCTGGTGCATCCGCGCTCAGTTTAGGGGCAGAATTTATGCCCGTATCAGATGTTGGGCAATTAACGATTAAGGCGACTCTGCCCGATGGGGCAAAACTTGAGGACACCGAAAGTGTAGTTACAGATATTGAGAAGAAGCTTGAGGGGATTACCGAGATTGAAACGGCCTTTACCCAAATTGGGAGCAGCGGGGGACTTTCACTTGGAGGGGATACCGCAAATTCCGGCTCAGTCAGTATCCAACTGGTGGATTTGAACGCTCGAAATCGGAGTGTCGAACAGGTGGGCGATCAGATTCGTTCTTTGACGAAAGACATTCCTGGTGTCGAAATCGCGGTGACAGTTACGGATACTATGCAAATGGGGGGATCGTCAACTCCTATTGACATTGAAATCAAAGGAGAAGAGCTCGAGGACTTAAAGAAGATTGGCATGGAGATACAAAGTATTGTTACCTCGGTTGATGGAACCCGCGAAGTCAAAACGAGCATGACGGAAGGAGTCCCGGAAGTCGTCGTTAAAATCAATCGTTCAAATGCTACACAATTTGGTTTATCGGCTGCTCAGATTTCTCAGGCGGTAAAGGGGACTATC
This sequence comes from Desulfosporosinus sp., assembly GCA_035560775.1. Classification (GTDB taxonomy): domain Bacteria; phylum Bacillota; class Desulfitobacteriia; order Desulfitobacteriales; family Desulfitobacteriaceae; genus Desulfosporosinus. Next base: position 2,265 of record DATMYU010000354.1, on the reverse strand, counting down.
TCCGGGACAACCGCGACAACCTATCGTTATGAAGGAACAGAAATCGATGTCGTACTGAGTGGGGATGAGACGTTTAAGACCAGTCTTGAGAATTTAGGGCAGACCCCGATTCCCACAACGTCTGGTATAACCGTTCCACTCAGTCAAGTGGCTGAAGTCGAGTTAGGACGAGGTCCAGTAATGATCGAGCGCTCGGGACAGACTCGAGTCGTTCATGTCACGAGCCAGATCATTGATCGAGATTTAAAGAGTGTCACCACGGATATTGAAACTAAGTTAAAGGGGTATCAGATACCTGATGGGTATACGTATGAAGTGATCGGAGAAAATAAAGAACTTATGGACTCCTTTAAGGATTTAGCGCTCGCGCTAGTGCTGGCGATTCTGCTGGTATATATGATTTTGGCAGCCCAGTTTGAATCCTTATTACACCCGTTTACGATCATTTTGTCCTTGCCTATGGGATTTTCCGGTGGGATGCTGGGCTTATTCATCACCCGAACAACATTAAGCGTACCCTCGTTTATCGGCTTGATTCTTTTAGTCGGTATTGCCGTGAGTAATGCCATTGTCTTAGTGGATTATATTATCAAGCGAAGAGAACGGGGAGAGGAACGGGAAGAGGCTATTGAAAATGCCGGGCCGATTCGATTGCGCCCCATTCTAATGACCACTCTTGCAACCATACTTGGTCTTTTACCGATGGCCTTAGGAATCGGGGAAGGCTCAGAAACAATGGCTCCGATGGCGGTGGTGGTTATTTTTGGACTCGCACTCTCCACGGTTTCAACCTTGTTGCTTGTACCGGTTATTTATACGATTTTCGAAGACATCCGAGATTCTAGGAAGCGGAAAAAGGAAAAAGGCATTCCCGCGCCTCAGATAACACACTCAGTTTAAAGGAGATGATCCCCACGATATCGCGAGAAGAAAAACAAACAGACATTATCAAAGCGGCAATTCGAGTTTTTTCTGATCATGGCTTTGACGGCGCAAAGATGGAGTATATCGCTAAAGAGGCGGGTATAGGGAAAGGTACAATTTACGAGTATTTTGAAAGTAAGGAGCATCTATTTGAAGAGATACTAAAATTCAGCATAGAAGAGTTTCGTTTTGGACTTAAAGAGTGCATGGCGCAGGGCGATTCGTTTGAGGAAAGGCTTCGAAACTGCTCTCGCTACAATACTGAATTTTTGAATAGCCATTTGGATATCGTGCAAATCGTCATGCAGGTGAATTTCCTTTCTAAGGAAATTCGTGTTCAGCTCTTTGCGGAACATATGACGATCTTGAACCACTACACAGAGATGGTTCAAGCGGCAAAAATAAGAGGAGAGATTCGAGCAGATCTCGATGAAGAATTAGCCACCTACTGTATTGCTGGATCCCTTGATTTATTCTCTAAGCAAAGGGTTCTGATGGATCCTCGTCCTTTAGAAGAAATTGATCATCAGGGCATCGTGGATGTGATGCTCAAAGGGTTGAGATAATAGAATGTGTTGATATTATTCTAAAAAAGAGCGAGACTGCATTTAGGCGGCTTCGCTCTTCTTTAGAATAATAACTATATGACTGCTAGACTAATCAGTATAAAGAAGAACTTCCGGGGTTATTTTATTTCATGACGGTTCTTTTTTGTACCTATACAGAAAGTATAAGTTTTGGGTGGCATAATTCGGGTGGTATAAGCGCAACTAGGCGGCCGCCGGCGCTACGGCTAACAAGAAGGATAACACGTGCGAAGACAGTGTCTTCGGGCGTCAGCCAAGTTTTCTAAGATCCTTGAATCCTTGGCGACTTGTTAGAAAACCAAGTGCGTACCGCTTCGCTTAGAACAAGAAGAACGAATAATAGGCTTACAATGATTGATCCATTAAGCCAAGAATTAAAGGAGTGATGTTGGCTAGAGGAAATCCAAACCTTTCCCACGAAAATTCCGGGCAACAGAATCCAACCATGTATGCTCTCTTTGTGGGAAGTAAAAAGCCATAAACCGATACTAAGACCAAGAACGGAAAGACTGAGAACTCCGGTTATAAGTGCCCAAGCACTAAACGATAACTCAGGAATCCAAGCAAAGAATAGACAAGCGAAGCTATACGCCGCAGAAAAGGCGATAATGGTGACAACTTCTGAAAGGCCTAGGATAATATTCGAGATAGTTTTTAGCATTTTATCCCCCTTAGAAGGTTACTACTAATATTGCTTGGAGTACTCAAGAAATAGAACCCGTGATAGAACTTTTGCTTTACTGAGTATTCTTAG
>DATMYU010000353.1:0-9008 GCA_035560775.1 Desulfosporosinus sp. | reverse complement strand
TAATAAAAGCAGCTTTAACGGCTGTTTTTTCCTTTATAACAAGAATTGCATTATAATAAGAATAGAATTGTCGCACGGATTGGTCGCCTAAGAACGATGCCGGCGCTGATGGATTAATACAGAGGGCTATAAAATGATTGGCAGAAGGGTGGAGCGGGTGTTTTGTTGTATTCGTCAGATAAAGGGAGCGTTTTTATGCAGCAAAAAGCGCTGTCTGTTATAAAAGAAATCGAGAAAGTCATTATTGGCAAAGAGACAATCATTCGCAAAGTGCTGATGGCGATCTTAGCGCAAGGCCATATTTTATTGGAAGACACTCCCGGTGTAGGCAAAACTACCCTGGCCCTTGCTTTCGCCAAGACCATGGACCTGGACTATAAACGCATCCAGTTCACACCGGAAATCATGCCTGCTGATGTTGTTGGCTTTTCCATTTACAATAAGGTCAGCGGTAAACTGGAATATCAGCCAGGAGCGGCCCTATGCAACTTGCTGCTGGTGGATGAAATTAACAGAGCCAGCTCCAAGACACAGAGTGCTTTGCTCGAAGTGATGGAAGAAGGCTGTATCACCCTGGATGGCATCACCCATGAAGTTCCACGTCCCTACACCGTCATCGCGACGCAGAACCCCATCGGATCAGCCGGCACCCAGCTCTTGCCTGAATCCCAAATGGATCGTTTTATGGTACGACTTTCCCTGGGATACCCCGGATTGGAAGATGAAGTGAGAATCTTAAAGAAAAAGCAGGGGCGCGATTTATTGCAGCTTGTCAAGCAAGTGGTCAATGACCAGGAAATTTTACAGATGCAGCGGCAGGCAGAAGCCGTACATCTTGACGATGATATTTACATCTATATCGCCCGTTTGGCCGCCGCCACGCGGGAGCATCCCCTGATCAGCCTTGGTGTGAGCCCCCGTGGCTCGATTACGCTTGTTCGGATGAGCCAATCTGCCGCCTGGCTGGCAGGAAGGGATTATGTGATCCCATCGGATGTGCAGTTCGTAATCTTTGATGTTTTTGAACATCGTCTGGTCCTGAATTCCCAAGCAAGAATCAGCAATACGACAGCTCACAATCTGCTGAAGGATATTATAAAAGCGGTTTCCCCTCCGGGTATTACCCAGACGAGGTCTGGAAAATGGTGAGAAAAAGAGTGGAATATGGCTTGTTGCTGTTTGCGGTAACCCTGCTCCATATCTTTCTGGTGGACTATCTTTCTTTTTTTGTTTTTGCTTTCTTTCTGGCTCTCCCGGCTGTTTCCTTATTGATTACGATCTTTGCTGGTTGCGGCGTAACGGCAGTGCTTGAAATAAAAAGCGCCTCCGTACAGAAGAAGGAGGCTCTTGCCTTTCGATTGAAAGTGAAAAACAGCTCATTTATGGCTTGCCGGGTCAGTGTGAAATTGGTCATCCGTAATGAACTGCTGCAGGAGGAACAAACGGAAACGCTTTTTATAACAGCAGGACGCACCGGGCAAACCGTGGAGCAGGTTCTTTCTTCGCAATATTGCGGTAAACTGGACTGCTGCCTTACAGAGCTGCGGATCTATGACTATCTCGGCTTATTTCCATTCCGCCCAAAGACAGATCAGCGGCAAAGCCGTGCTGTTTTTGTCCTGCCCTCGCTTTATCCTCTTACAAACATAGACAGGGGTTCAAAAGTCCTTCAGGATGCAGAAAGTGATGTGTTTTCGCCAAGCAAAGCGGGGGACGATCCTTCGGAACTATTTGATATCCGTGAGTATAGAAACGGGGATCGCTTGTCCAGAATTCACTGGAAACTTTCCGACAGGCATGATCGCTTGATGGTCAAGGATTTCGGCCTGCCGATTTCTACTGCCGTACTCCTGCTGTTCGATCTGAATGGCGGTAGTAAGGAACTGGATGGATTGCTGGATACCATCCATTCCGTATCCTGTTTTCTTCTGGAAAATCAGATTGTCCATGAAATGGAGTGGTATGACAGTCTGCACGGCTGCTTCGTCCATACCAGGATCGCAGAGCAGGGTGACCTCAACATGGCATTGAACGCCGTGCTTTCCGCAGGAAGGCCTCAGCTGCAGCCTTTGGCCTTGACGAACTGCAGCGGTGTTTACGGCTATGATCGATACTCTGAGGTTATCTACCTCTGCTCGAGGATTGCCCAGGACAACATTGCTTTGCTTGGTGAGCGGATGGCGGGAAGCCGGATCCGCATTCTGCTGGTCAAGGAACCCGGCAGCCCGCAAGAAATTGATTCGTCCCTGGCTGCAGCCTTGGGGGTAAATCTGACGGTTATTGATCCTCAGACTATCGGACAAAGCTTGGGTGTTCTTGCCCTATAACGTCTTCCATTTCGTAAACTCCAGAGGAGAATGCTTGCCATGAAACAAGAAAAACCAAAACCAAAACCAAAACTAAAACCAAAACTAAAACCAAAACCGAATAGCGGCAGCGGCCTGACCCTGGACTATCCCCGCCTGATTGCTGCGGAAGATTCCTTGATGATGCGATTCTTTTTTTATTTTTTCCTACTGCTGCTGGGGATCTCCGCTGCCTATGGATGTTTTTACACAGCATTTCCCATACCTGTCTCCTGGCGGGTGGTTATTCCCTGCGCAGTTGTGTTTGCTGCTGCCTTTACGGCGCTGTTTTTAAAGAAGGGTCGCGGGATGCGGAGGAGCATTCGATTGCCGATCTTAGTGATTGGCTGCTTAATTGTGCTCTTTTTTTTCAAAGACGGTTTGCTGGACGCTAGGCAGAACACGTTGATCCAAGGGTTTATCCGTACCGTCAATTATGTTGTTTTTACCTATGCTCAAAAAGTCAACTATAACTTTATAACCTTGCCTGCCGAGCCGGCCGGCCTAAGCGAGATCACCGTTTTCTGCACGGTGTTTGCGGTGTTTGTGTTGTTTCTCGTTACTCTTCTTATGGCCTGGCTGCTCATTTGTCGGAAAAACCTCTTTTTGTGTTTCCTGCTCACGACTCCCTTTTTAGCTGTTTCCCTGGTATTTACCATCATTCCTCATTATGCCGCAGTGACAGCGCTTCTGATATTTTGGGCATTTTTGCTGCTGAACGCATCCTCGCTGCGCAGTAAAAAAGGCTTGCTCAGAAGGGGGCATGTGTTTTATGGCGATAGCAATACGGTACATCCAGCAGCGTTTATCTTGCTGCCTATTTTAGCCGCCTGCCTGATCCTGGTGGGCGTCTTGTTTCCGATGCAGAGCTTTCAGCGCTCTGCGGTTGTGGAGGATCTGCGCAGCGGTTTGATCAGCAGGCCGAATCTGGCAACCCTGTTCCGCAGCGGAGGGGTTGCCGGAAACGTTAACCGGGTCAATCTGCAATTTGTGGGGAACATCAGCTATACAGGGAAAACCATTTTGCGTGTGCAATCTTCCCAAAAGGATACGGAATATTTAAAGGGATTTGTAGGCAGTGTCTATACCGGCCAAAGCTGGGAAGCCCTTGGGGCGGAAGACTACCAGGAACTGAAGGCGCTATTGAATGAACGAAAAGTGCAGAATTTCCCCTACCTGTTTACCGATCTTCTCCGTTCCAATCTGGATCGAGGTCTATACGAATATGATTTGACGGTTCAGAACGTGGGGGGCAATCCCCGCAGTATTTACACGCCATATGGTCTGGTTTCCGGGCCGGAGGACTTGCCGGGTCTTGATTTTGTCAATGACGGTTATTTAAGATCGGGCAATTCCCTGTTTGGCACCCAAGCATACACTATGAAAGCAACCAGTCTCCCCACGGATCAATATACGACTTTTTATTCTCGCTTAGCCGGGCGATTCATGCTGAATCCCTGGGCAAGAGGAGGGCGTTTAGCCGCACTGGACTTAAGCAAGGCTTTCCAAAGAGATTTTAGCAACAGCATCCGGCAAATGGATGAGTGGACGATGCCGGAGCGGCTGGTGGATATTCTTTCCCCGGAGCAGGCTTCTTTTGGCCAAGCCGCGCAGGCCTACACCCGCTTTGTCTATGCCCACTATACCCAGCTTCCCGCAGAACTGAAGGATAAGCTGGATCAATATCGGCAGGAGCACGATTTAGACACGGAACATTTTCCGTGGCCTCAATCGCTGGCAAGCGCCATCATCAATCAGGTACAGAGTGAAAATACCTATACTCTTTCGCCGGGCCTAATGCCGAGTGGGCGTGATTTTGTCGAGTATTTCCTGTTTGAAAATCATAAGGGCTACTGCATGCATTTTGCCTCCGCCACAGTGGCGCTGCTCCGTTCTGCGGGCGTTCCTGCCCGTTATGCGGAGGGGTACACTGTATCTACGGATGATTTGGTAAGTCCCGATGGCTGGGCGGATATTCCTGATTCCCGTGCGCACGCCTGGGCGGAAATCTATCTCAGCGGCGTGGGCTGGGTTCCTGTGGAGGCTACGCCAGGCGTTCGAAACGGGGTAATTGATCATCAAGCCGCTGCAGTTGCTTCGGCTGAAAAAGCCGTCGGAGAACCCTCAGAGGAGGATTCTCCTCAACTTCCCGAAGAGTCTTCGGGTGAGGAAAACAGCGCAGCAGTACCTTCCCAACTGCAAGTTCCCAATCAGGCTGCCGGAGCTGAAATAGGGCTGGGAGGACTTCTGCATATTGTTAAAAGCACTCTGCTGCGTGTGTTGCCCTTTCTCCCGGGGATTGTTTTGCTCTTATCTGCTCTAGCCCTGTTGCTAAACAGAAAGTTGCGTGTCGCCTCACGCAACAAAAGGCTTAGGCAAAAGAATCATAACCAAGCGGCGCTTGCTATTTACGATTATATTTTGCAACTCCTCCCGCACGGAGAAGCTGCGCCAAGCTCTACCGGTGGACTGCCGGAAAATTTATATGAGTTGGTGCTGAAAGCACGGTTTAGCCGGGATATGCTCACAGAGCAGGAGCTGCGCAAGCTATTAGACTATGCCCAGGGGCTGGTGGATCAGACCCGAGGAAAAGCATCGGTGTTCCGCCGATTCATCTTTGAGTATATTGAGGTGCTATTTTAACTGTGAGATCTGAGCCGGGCAGATTTGTTCAGAGAGAAGCTTGGCCTTAGGCAAGTAATCGACCTGAATGGAAGCCTAAGAATGCCGATTACGCAGATATTGGTAGTCGAAAAATACATCTGGTTTTAGCAAAGAGCGCTATTTATTGCCGAATAGGCCTGTCTAATAACAGAAAAAGACGTTGGCAGGTGAATTATAAAGTATAATTAAACAATTAGGGCTTGAATATTAAAGCTCTAATGTCGTAAGTAAAAGAAAACCATGGCACTGCCTCGGAGAAGGTCAAGTGTTACAAATAAGAGATTAGGAGGACATCATGGGTAAATTTAAAAGGGTGATGGTCGCCAATAGAGGCGAAATCGCGATTAGGGTATTCAGAGCTCTCAATGAGCTGGGGATAAGGTCGGTCGCTATATATTCCAACGAAGATAAATATTCCCTCTTCAGAAGCAAGGCTGATGAGGCTTATCTTATCGGTGAAGGCAGAAGTCCTGTTGATGCTTATCTGAATATTGAAGAGATCATCAGCCTGGCAATCAAGAAGGGCGTTGATGCCATCCATCCAGGATACGGCTTCTTATCGGAGAACCCAGAATTCGCTATGCGCTGCGAGCAGGAAGGCATCGAATTCATCGGGCCGACGGCAGAGATGATGGATAGGCTGGGAGACAAGATCAAGTCAAAGATTGTCGCCAAGGAAGTCGGAGTCCCGATCATTCCAGGTTATGAGCAGGTAGTTAAAACTGTGGATGAAGCAAGAATGCACGCGACAGAATGTGGTTACCCCCTGATGCTTAAGGCAGCTGCCGGAGGCGGAGGAAGGGGAATGCGGATCGTCAGGGACGAAAATGAGCTGGGGTCTGCCTACTTAAGTGCTAAAAGGGAAGCCAAAAAAGCGTTTGGCATTGATCATATTTTTATGGAAAAATTCATTGAAAAGCCGAAGCACGTCGAAGTGCAGGTCCTCGGGGACAAGTACGGCAATATAGTTCACATGTTTGAACGGGATTGTTCAATCCAGAGAAGGCACCAGAAGGTCGTGGAATTCACTCCTGCCTTTTCCATTCCCCAGGAAATTAGAAACAATATCCATCAGGACGCCCTTAAGATTGCGAAAGCTGTAAACTACAGGAGCGCGGGAACCCTCGAATTTCTGGTAGACAACCAAGGAAATTATTATTTCATTGAAATGAATCCACGGATCCAGGTTGAGCACACGGTTACAGAGATGGTTACGGGGATAGATATCGTACAGGTCCAGATCCAGATCGCCCAAGGATATGCCCTGAATTCCCCTGAGATCGGGATAAACTCGCAAGAGGACATCATGCTTAACGGGTATTCCATTCAATGTAGAATCACAACGGAGGATCCCTCGAATAATTTCGCTCCTGACACGGGGAAGATTGAATCCTACAGGACCGGCTCGGGATTCGGGATCAGGCTGGACGGCGGCAACGGATTCACTGGAGCGGAAATCAGCCCTTATTATGACAGCCTCCTCGTCAAGAACATCTCCTGGTCCAGGAGTTTCCCGGATGCCATTAAGAAATCTATCCGCTCGATAACCGAGACGCAGATTACAGGAGTCAAGACTAATATTGGATTTCTGATCAACGTTCTCAATCACCCGCAGTTTTTGAACGGAGAATGCCATACCGGTTTCATTGAGGAAAATCCTGACCTGATCTCGCTCACCCAGAAGACGGATGATGAAAGCCGGGTTCTGAAATTCTTAGGTCATGTTGTGGTCAACGAGACGATGGGGATAAAGCTGCAATACGATGTCCCTAAGGTGCCCCAAATGGAGGGCATAAGTCCGAGCGATCTGAGCGGGACCAAGCAGATCCTGGATACTCAAGGTGCAGAGGGACTTGTCAGCTGGATAAAAGATCAAAAGAAGGTGTTGCTGACAGACACGACCATGCGGGATGCCCATCAGTCTCTGATGGCAACAAGGGTCAGGACCAAGGACATGATCAAGATCGCCAAGGCGACTTCGGTCTACGGCAAGGACCTATTTTCTCTGGAAATGTGGGGGGGCGCGACCTTTGACGTAGCCTACAGGTTCCTCAAGGAGTCTCCGTGGGCAAGGCTGGAGCAACTGAGGATAAGAGTCCCGAACATCCTCTTCCAGATGCTCATAAGAGGAGCGAATGGGGTAGGCTATAAGAACTATCCTGACAATGTCATCCGGGAATTCATTAAAGAGTCGGCAGTCTCCGGTATCGATGTCTTCAGAATCTTCGACTCCCTCAACGAGCTGAGAGGCATGGAAATTTCGATTAACGAAGTCGTAAAGAGCGGGAAGATCGCTGAAGCCTGCATCTGTTATACCGGGGATATCCTCGACAGCAGCAAGAAAAAATATAACCTGGATTACTATCTCAAGCTTGCCAAAGAGATAGAAAAGACCGGCGCACATATCCTGGGCATAAAAGACATGTCAGCTCTCCTGAAGCCCCATGCAGCCTACAAGCTGGTCAGCGCCTTGAAAAACGAGATCAAAATTCCTATCCATCTCCATACCCACGACACCACAGGTAATGGAGTGGCAACGGTTCTTATGGCTGTGGAAGCGGGGGTGGATATTGTGGACACTGCATTCAACAGTATGTCAGGCTTGACGAGCCAACCGGCCATGAATTCTATTGTTGCAGCGCTTAAAAATATGGAAAGGGATCCGCGCATTGACCTGAAGGGAATCCAAAAGGTATCCGACTACTGGGAAGCGGTACGACCGGTCTATGGCAAGTATGAGTCGGGTTTGAGATCGGGATCTGCTGAACTCTACAAATATGAGATTCCGGGAGGGCAGTACTCCAACCTTAAGCCTCAGGTGGAAAGCTTCGGTCTCGGGCATAAGTTCACCGAAATCAAGGAAATGTACAAGACAGTTAACGAGATGTTGGGGGATATCGTGAAAGTCACCCCGTCCTCGAAAGTTGTAGGGGATTTCGCCATATTTATGGTCCAGAATAACCTCACTCCGGAGAATATTTACGAGAAAGCGGAGAATATGGCATTTCCTGATTCAGTTGTATCCTATTTTATGGGTATGATGGGCCAGCCGATGGGAGGATTCCCAGAGGAACTCCAGAAGCTGGTACTGAAGGGAAAAATACCGATAACCGAGCGCCCAGGCGAACTGCTCCCAGATGAGGATTTTGACGGTATCGCCAAGCACCTGAGGGATAAATTTGAATTTGAACCAACTAAGAAGGATATCCTGAGCTATGCCCTGTATCCGGAAGTGTTCGAAGGATTCTTGAAAATTGTTGCCGAATACGGAGACCTGAGCAGGCTCGGAAGCGACGTGTTCTTCCATGGCCTTTACGAAGGAGAAATCATCGAGGCTGAGGTCGCTGAAGGAAGAAGCCTAATGATCAAGCTCCGCTCGATTAAGAAGCCGGATCAGGAGGGATACAGAACCCTAGTGTTTGAAGTCAACAGGAACAGAAGAGAAATCAAAATCAAGGACAGGAACTGGAGCAACATCAACCTTCTTAACCAGTCGGGAGAATACAGGTTGACTGAGATGGCAGATCCTGACAATAAGAATGAAATCGGATCTCCTATCCCAGGAACTGTCGTGACGTTGATGGTTAAAGAAGGGGACAAGGTAACCGTGGACCAACCGTTGGCGGTTGTCGAAGCCATGAAGATGGAAACAAGGATAGCGAGTTCTATTGCGGGGATTGTCAGCTCGGTGAATATCAAGGAAGGGCAGCAGGTCAAGGCTGGAGAACTGCTTATCGTCGTCAAATAAATGAGAGGGGAAAACCATTTGATCATACCCCTTCTTCACTTAAGAAAGGGCATTCATACATTCTGAACAAATACGTTGAAAGTGCACGAATTTACTCAGAATTCTATAGTCTTTTAGAAGATACCCATATTCACTGTGTTTTTAATCTGGTAATGTGTGTCTAACACCACTCTTAAAAGGTTGTAATTGGAGAGAAGGAGTGATAATTGATGGATAGACTTGCATTATATGCTTCATTATCTTATCTATTG
>DATMYU010000352.1:0-9964 GCA_035560775.1 Desulfosporosinus sp. | reverse complement strand
ATGAAAAAGAAGGAAAATATCAAGTCATTGGAGAATAGTACTTTTCAGATAACTCAAGACAGATATTGAAGCCTACCTACTTGAGTAAATATTAAAAAACAAGGCCATGGAGGTCTGACCCCACAAAGGGGGTCTATCTCTATGGTCTTGTTTTGTGTGAAAGGAGGATACAGTTTTAGTTTCTCATGGTCAGAAAGATTAATATTCGAAGGAGCGTTAGCATGAATAAGAAACGATTAGTAGCCCTAATTATCACAATCTTAGTAACCATCTCATTTTCTGGAGGGTGCAGTCAAAGCGGCGGTACTGAAAAATCAGCCGCTAAAGCAGCCGAAAAAGTTATAACCATCAGTAGTCCCGTAGATATTGGCACCCTGAATCCCCACAAGTACAACAGCGAGATGTATGCACAATATTTTGTTTATGAAAACTTACTAACCTATGGAGAAAATGGCAAGCTTGAACCTTGTCTTGCAGAATCCTGGGATATTTCCCAAGATGGTAAAGTCTATACCTTCCATCTTAGAAAGGGTGTCAAGTTTTCCGATGGGTCTGAGCTGACAGCCGATGTTGTAAAAAAGAATTATGATGCTTTCTTAAAGGCCAAAGATGATCACAGCTGGTTAGATTTGATCAATCAAATTGACAAAACCGAAGTTGTGGACGCGAATACCTTCAAAATGTACTTGAAAAACGCCTATTATCCTGCTCTACAAGAACTGACTTTAGTAAGACCCATGCGCATACTTGGAGCCGCAGGGTTCCCTGCCGACGGAGATACCGCTAAGGAAATTACAAACCCGATAGGAACTGGTCCGTGGGTGCTTAGCGAACATAAAAAAGGAGAATACGCGGTCTTTACGAGGAACGAAAATTATTGGGGAACCAAGCCCAAACTCGCTAAGGTTACCGTCAAAGTTATTCCTGATGGTGAAACTGCCGCTGCTGCCCTGGAAAAAGGCGAAATTGACCTGATTTATGGCAGTGGCGTTCTGAGCATTGATACTTTTAATGAGTTAAAAAAGAATGACAAATTAGAAACCATGGTTTCTGGCCCCATGACAACCCGTGTTATTGGCGTAAACTCAAATAAAGGTGCTACCAAGGAATTAGCCGTACGCATGGGTCTCCAGTATGGAGTTGACAAACAAAGTATTATTGACAACATCCTTTATGGCACTGAAAAAAAGGCAGATACCTTGTTTGCCGATACTTTCCCTTATTGCAAGCTGGGTTTGGAAGCCAGAAACTACGATCCAGCTAAGGCAGCCAAGTATCTAGAAGATGCAGGCTGGAAGATGCCCAGCAACAAAGACTACAGGGAGAAAGACGGGAAAACGCTTCAATTGGATTTATGCTTTATCGCAGCAGACAACATAGACAAGTCAATATCTGAAGCCTTGCAGGCTGAATATAAAAAAATTGGCATTTTGATCAACTTGGTTGGCGAGGAAGAGACTTCCTTCTATGACAGGCAAAAGCAGGGAAACTTTGATTTGATTTTCGGAGAATCTTGGGGAGCACCGTATGATCCTCATTCCTATGTATCTTCCTTCCGCGAGCCGTCTCATTTTGATTACCAGGCCCAGTTAGGCTTGCCCATGAAGAAAACAATCGACGAAAATATAACCAAGGTGCTCATTTCCACGGATGAGGCAACTCGACAGAAGCTTTATGACGATATTTTGAGAACGTTGCATGAACAGGCCGTCTATCTTCCGATTTCTTACAGGACCAACGTTGCAGTGGCCAACAAAAAGGTGACTGGAGTTACTTTTACGGTAGCAGACGAAGTTCCTTTAATTAATGTCGATCTTAAATGATTTAGCTTATTGTGTTTCTGATGTTAGCAGTTCTGCTGCTAGGACCATATCTGCTCCACGCCTGACAGCAGAGCTGCAGTTTCTTTGGAAAAGAGGTTAGAGATGAGAGCCTATATTATCAAAAGACTAATTACTCTTGTTCCTGTCTTATTTGGAGTCACCATCCTGACATTTATTCTGATTCATATGGTTCCCGTCGATCCTGCACAAGCCTACATGACCGCCTGCAAGATTCCAATTACGGAGAAAGCCCTCGCTTCCGTCCGAGTGGAACTAGGGCTGGACAGACCACTCGTGGAACAATATGTTAGCTGGCTGGGGAAGGCTGTCCAGCTGGATTTCGGCAAATCCTACGTGAGTCAAGACCCTGTTTTCCAAGAGATTACCCATAGTTTCCCCAATACGATGCTACTGACGCTGGCAGCCTTCAGCTGGCTCATTTTAATCAGTCTGCCGCTGGGCTTTTTGTCTGCCGTGTTTAAGGATAGTCCTTTTGACCATCTAAGTCGTATTTTTACGTTTGTCGGAGCCTCCATCCCGGGATTTTGGCTTGGCTTTCTCTTGATTCAGTTGTTTGCTATGAAACTGAATATTCTGCCCATTATGGGCAAAGGTTCCTGGCAGCATCTTGTTCTTCCCTCTCTTACCCTGGCCTTGAATTATGCAGCTACTTATACGCGAATTTTAAGAGCGGGAGTTCTCGAAAATTTGAACCAGCCCTTTATTCTCTATGCTGAAGCTAGAGGACTGAAACAAAGGATTATCTTCGGAAAACACGCCTTTAAAAATGCCTTACTCCCTGTTGTCAACGCTTTTGGGGTGAGCTTCGGCTATATGTTGGCGGGCAGTGTGGTTGTCGAGGTTGTCTTTGCTTGGCCTGGACTGGGCCGATTGATTACCTCATCCGTTTTTAACCGCGATTATCCGATGATTCAGGGCTATGTGCTGCTCATGGCAATCGTGTTTGTCATTTCTAATCTGCTAGCCGATATTATCAGCACGCTGATCGACCCGCGAATCAGGATTGGAGATGATAAGGTTGCTGCTTAAACAAATGGCCCAGCGTTTTCTCAAAAGGAAACCGGCGGTGATCTGTCTTATCTTTATGCTTGGCGTGGTTCTAGGCGGCATTTTTGCTCCCTGGCTTGCTCCCCATGACCCCACCGAGGTGGCCCTAAAATTCAAACTCCTTGCCCCAGGCGGCCAATTCCCGCTCGGCACCGACGACATGGGCCGCTGCGTATTTTCCAGACTTCTCTATGGGACACGAGCATCCCTTGGCTCGGCCTTTGTCGTCATGATAATTGCCTTGATGATTGGAACGACCATTGGTACCTTTTCAGCCTATAAAGGCGGGCACATCGACAATATCCTTATGCGGCTCTGCGATATCTTTCTTTCGTTTCCCAGCCTGGTCATTGTCTTGGTCATCGTTGGCGTTCTGGGACCAGGCTTAATCAATGTGATGATCAGTATGATTCTCGTTCAGTGGCTTTGGTACGTCCGTATTGTCCGCAGCTTGGTCTTAAGTATAACATCTCGTTCTTTTATTGATGCGGCTAAAGTAGCAGGAACCTCGGATCGGGTGATCATCTGGACGCACATCCTACCCAATGTCCTGCCTCAGCTCATTGTCCTCTCAACCATCGATTTAGGCAGTCTCATTCTCCATTTTTCGGGTTACTCGTTTCTAGGACTAGGCATTCAGCCTCCGACACCCGAATGGGGCATGATGATCGAAAACGGCAGGCGTTTTATCAGGAGTACGCCTGAATTAATGTATTATCCCGGAATCTTGATAACGCTTGTGGTTATTTCATTAAATCTGATTGGGGATGCGCTGCGTGACATATTTGATGGAAATTATCAATGAAAGCAGGCGCTAAGTATGATCAAAACTAATGTGATGGAAATCAAAAATTTGAACGTCAGCCTCAAAACCCAGGGAAGAGACGTGCCGGTCGTTAAGAATGTCAGTTTCAACTTGTACGAAGGAAAGGTTTTGGGGTTGATCGGCGAAAGCGGTTGTGGAAAATCAGCAACCTGCCTTTCAATTATGGGGCTTCTGGAGAGAGACAGATGGAACGTTGCAGGCAGTATTGCTCTTAACGGACAAGCCATTCAGGGCTACAACCAAGAAAAAGTAAGAAGGCTTCGTGGCGGTACCTTGTCTATGATTATGCAAAACCCCATCGGCTCTTTCAATCCCTTGATTACCCTAGGCGAACATTTTATCGAAACCATCCGTTGTCATAAGACGGTATCCAAAAAGGAAGCTCAGCAAATTGCCCTTGAAATGCTCTCCAAAATAAACCTGCCCCAGCCTCAAAAAATTATGAAGCAGTACCCCTTTCAACTGAGCGGAGGAATGCTGCAACGGGTTATGATTGCAATTGCACTTTTCATGCGTCCCTCAGTCCTGATTGCCGACGAACCAACCACCTCTCTCGATGTGACTGTACAGTATCAGATTTTAGGAGAATTATCTCAGCTGAGAGATAACTATAAAACCTCAATGTTACTTGTGTCCCATGATTTGGGCATCATTGCTCAAATGGCGGATAATGTGGCGGTGATGTATGGGGGATATATCGTGGAGAAAGCGTCTATCCTGGAAATATTTCACAATACCCTGCATCCGTACACCCGCGCTCTAATGCAGTCCAAACCCTCCTTCACCAAGAACAGACTGAACGTTCTCGAAGGCTATCCGCCCTCCATTATGCAGATTAAGGCTGGTTGTCCTTTTGCTGAACGATGTAGCTATGTCCAAAAAGACTGTCAGAAATTCGAGATGAGTGATTACGACTTAGGGAGTCATACAGTGAGATGCCTGCTCTATGCCTCAGCAGAGGAGGCCATCCCTTGTGCATGTTCTTGAAGTTAAAAATTTGAGTAAGAAGTACGCCTTCCGAAACTATTTCTGGCGCAAGAAAAAGATTACCGAAGTTGTTAATAATGTTTCATTGTCCATAGACCGAGGAGCCTGCTTAGGTTTAGTGGGCGAAAGTGGTTGTGGTAAAACAACCTTAGGGAAGATGATTGCCGGTCTAATTAAACCAAATCATGGTGAAATTTTATTGCAAGGTAAAGAAATGCTTTCTTCTAGTAAGAAGGAAATTTTCTTATTACGAAGAGATATGCAGATGGTTTTCCAAGACTGTGTTGGCTCAGCAAACCCCAAACATACTGCAGGAAGGGTCATCAGCGAACCCATCAAGAATTTTTTACAAGTGGACAAGGAGCAGGAAGACAAGATGATTGGCGAACTACTGGAAACAGTGGGGCTGAACAAGGAGGACCAATACAAGTATCCTGAACAGTTCAGCGGCGGTCAACTTCAGAGAGTATGCATCGCTCGGGCTCTTTCTGTCAAACCCAAACTGATCATTCTTGATGAACCCTTGAGCAGTCTCGACGTTTCCGTTCAAGCACAGATTTTAAATCTACTGGCCGATCTGAAGACGGAGTTTAAGCTCTCTTATCTCTTTATTTCCCACGACATAGAATCGGTCTACTACTTGTCCGATTCCCTGGCGATCATGTATCTAGGGCTGGTTGTTGAGTACATCGAGGACATCTCTTTGTTTGATTCACTTTGCCACCCCTATACCCAAAAACTTCTTTCCTCGGTACTTTCTAGTGACCCTTGGAACAAGCAAAAACTCACCTCCAAACATGATGAACTAGACCCAACAGGATTTGATTCCTTGGGCTGCCCCTATGTTCTCCGTTGCCCCAAGACTTGCCCACTATGTAAGACCAGCGTACCCGAAATGAAGCAAGTCTCTGAAAAACACTATATTGCCTGCCATTGTTACGAGTTAAATTAAAAAGGAGGACTTGAAATGGAACTTCAAAAACGGGTTGAGAAATACTGGACTGGTAGTGCCCAACGTTATAGTGAAGGCATCCAAAACGAATTAAAGGGCTTTAAAAAAGACGCTTGGCTAAACTTGGTCGAAAAATATGCTCCTCAGAAGAAACCGCTGGCGATCTTAGACATTGGAACGGGACCTGGCTTTTTCGCCATCATTCTGTCTTCCCTCGGACACAAAGTAACGGCCATTGACTGCACCGAAGAAATGTTGGCCTATGCACGCAGAAATGCGGATCAGGAAGGGGTTTCTCCTGACTTTAGAAAAATGGATTGCCAAAAACTCGACTTGGAAAGCAATAGTTTTGATTTAATTGTCTGCCGAAATCTGACCTGGATCTTGAAGGAACCAGAGGTCGCCTACCGTGAATGGCATAGAGTTTTAAAACCAAGTGGCCGGCTGCTCATCTTTGATGCCAATTGGCATTTACGCCTTCTTGACGAGGGTATGCAACGCCTCTATGAAGAAGACCAAAAAATGGCCCAGGAACTTGGTTTGAAGAATCCACACGAAAAAGCCGACACAGAAGAATCGGACAGAATCAGTAGGGAGCTTCCCTTAAGCAGGGAATTCAGACCTCAATGGGATTTTTCCGCCCTCAAAGAAAGCGGATTCTCCAACACTTTCTCTGAAAACAATATTTCAGGCAAGGTTTGGGATGACGCTGAGCGAATCATATATCGATCTACACCTATGTTTTTAGTGGGTGGCGAAAAGTGAGGAGATTAAACCCTTATGGAATTTTATATAAGACTCATTCTATTTGCTGGGAACATCAAAAAGGAAATTTTCGTCAAAGTTTTAATGGGTGTATTGATCGCTGCAACCTATGTCGGTCAAGCTTTTGCCATGGCCAACGGACTTTCAGCTGTTTTCAAGCATAGTGACTGGCTTTATCTGAGCAAGATGATTTTCATCGCGCTAATTTGTATCGTTATTCGTGCCTTTCTGATGCACGAAAATGAAGTTTATTCCAAAAAAGCTGCCTGTACCGTAAAAGCACAGATACGGGAAGTTCTCTTGGACAAGGTCATGCTGCTTGGGCCTGGCTACCAAAGCAGTCATCGCAGCGGCAATGTCCAAGCCCTAATCACCGATGGCATTGAGTCCCTTGAGCATTTTCTTGTGAACTATATCCCCCAGCTTTTTGTTGTGTTGGTATCGGCTAGCTTTATAGTGACCTATGTCTGGCGTCTGGACGCTATAGTTGCCCTAGTTATGCTCGCTGGCATAGCAGTGGCTGTTTTCGGTCCGCAAATTGGTATGCGTTTTGTGAATAAGCACATCCTTGGCTACTGGCAATCATACGCCGTTCTCAATGCGCAGTTTATTGATGCCATACAGGGAATGACAACCCTTAAAGTTTTTAACGCCAGCCGAAAAAAAGGAGATGAACTAGCAGCTGATGCGAAGAAACTTTATAAAAAAGCGGTCTTTGAGACAACCATTTCTCTGTTTGACTCAGCTATCATCATGCTCGCGGTAACAGCAGGTTATGCCTTTTCTGTTGCCGTGGGTGCCTGGAGGGTTGCCAACGGATACATGTTATTATCGAGTCTCTTTGTGGTTCTTTTCCTTGTTGTAGAGTGTTTTCGACCTGTGAACGAATTAAATAATTACTGGCATTCCAGCTTTCTAGGTTTCTCCGCTGCCAAAGGGGTTTTTGCCTTGCTGGATGCGACGGTTGAAGTCGCTGAGCAAGAAAACCCTGAAATGATCAGTGCTTCCAACCATTTGGTGGGCGTTTCTTTTCAGAATATCTCGTTTGCCTATAGTGAGGGAAAAAGAACGGCGTTGAGGCAGGTTAGCTTTGACATCAAACCAGGAGAAACGGTTGCTATCGTAGGAAAATCTGGCGCAGGAAAATCTACCGTTGTTAACTTGCTGCTGCGTTTCTTCGACCCCCAAGAAGGTAATATCTTCTTGGGCGAAAAAAACCTCCGAGACTATTCTCTCGAATACTTAAGAAGTCAGATAGCCGTTGTGTTTCAGGAAACCTACTTGTTTTATGGTACTGTAGAAGAAAATCTTCGCCTAGCTAAACCAGAAGCCACCATGGCTGAACTGGAGAAAGCTACCAGAATGGCCGATGCCCATGACTTCATCTCTCAGCTTCAAAAGGGTTATCAGACCATCGTTGGGGAACGAGGAGCGACGCTTTCGGGAGGCGAACGTCAGCGGATTGCCATTGCCCGAGCAATTCTGAAAGATGCACCCTTTTTAATTCTTGATGAAGCAACCTCTAGTGTTGATGCCCTCAGTGAAAGTGCTATTCAAGTAGCTTTAGAACGTCTTATGCAGAACCGCACGACGGTGATCATTGCCCACCGTCTTTCAACCGTTCGAAAAGCTGACCGTATCTTCATGCTGGAGAGTAGCCGCTTGGTTGAATGTGGAACTCATGATGAATTGGTAACTAAAGAAGGCAACTATTCACAGCTGGTGAACGCTCAACATCATGTAAGGGAGAGCTTAAATGGCTAAGTTAAAAACAATCTACGAAAGACTATCTAGCTTCAAACTACTCATAAAATACCTGAAACTATATAGAAAAGGCATGTTTCTGGCGGTATCTAGTGGCGTCTTCAATCACGTCTTTCTTATCTCTATTTATGCCTTATGTGCCTATATGGCAGGCCTTGTGGCCATGGGTACCCTAAGGGGTCTGGAAATCAGATTTTTCATTGTTCTAGGTATTCTTGCTCTGCTAAGGGCCATGATGTATTACTCCGAAATGTGGTTTGCCCATGAAGTCGCCTACAGCATATTCGCCGACTTTCGAATACTACTCTATAAAGCGGTGGAGCGTGCCACTCCGGCCATTCTTCTCAATATGCGTTCCGGGCAGCTAGCCTCCACCCTGATGAGTGATGTAGAGGTTCTGGAGTGGTTTTTTGCTCACACCTTCGGGACAATGCTCGTCGCGTTGATTGTTCCTGTTATCGTACTTGCCTTTCTTAGCACGCTCAACTGGGTTCTAGCCTTAATTATGCTGTTTTTTATCGTCATTGCTGTTTTTATCCCTTTCTGGTTGCGTAAGAAAGCGGATTTCCAAGGCCAGGATGTTCGAGAAAAGCTGGCAAATGCCAATTCTGAGGCAGTAGAGGGCATTCAAGGACTGCGCGAAATTCTGGCTTTGAACTTTAAAACAGGGTATATGAAAAAACTACGCCAGTCTATGAACCTCTTAGGGCAAAGCCAAGTAACCTACGGGAAACGTCTGGGGCTGGAAGGCGCCCTATTAAATGCCTTGGTCGGCTGTGCTCTGCTTACCGTTTTAGCTGTTTCCGCATTACTTGTTTATAAAGGGATGCTGGGCTTTGAATGGTTCACCGTTTCTATCCTTTTGGCAGTCTACACGTTTTCTCCCGTCATTGAGCTCTGCTCCATGGCGCGCAACTTTGGTATGATTCTGGGAGCCTCCAGTAGAGTCTTTGAAGTTCTTGAATCTGAGGCGTTGGTCCAGGATAAAGCTATTTCTAAGGAAATAAAGAAACTCGAAGCACGGGTTGAGTTCTGCAACGTGAGCTTTAGTTATGGCAAAGACTATTTCAACGCTGTCGACAAAATATCTTTTTTACTCAAGCCTGGTGAAACAGTGGCTTTAGTTGGCCATTCAGGAGCTGGTAAAACTACCTGCATCAATCTTCTGCTTCGATTTTGGGATGTACAAGAAGGCAGCATAAAAATTGGCTCTTGTGATATTAAGGATATTTCACTCGACAATTTGAGAGCCATGACCTCTGCTGTGCTCCAAGATGTTTACCTTTTCAACACCTCCCTACGTGAAAATATCCGGCTTGGCAAGCCAGAAGCGACGGATGAGGAGGTCGAAAATGCTGCCAAAGCAGCTCTTGCCCATGAATTTATTGCTAGTCTACCAGATGGTTATGATACCGTGACTGGAGAACGCGGTGTTCAACTCTCAGGCGGCCAAAGGCAACGCATTACCATCGCCAGAGCTCTATTGAAGGATGCGCCCATTCTCATTCTTGATGAAGCTGTTTCTAACCTTGACTCTGAAAATGAGAATGAAATCCAAAAGGCTTTGCATTCCCTCCGAAAAGGGCGCACTACTTTAATCATTGCCCACAGGCTATCGACCATTCTTTCTGCCGACAAGCTAGTAGTCCTTAGTAAGGGACGTGTTGTGCAGACAGGGCGTCATGATGAATTGATAGGCCAAGCAGGAATCTATAAGGAACTTGTCGCCTCACAGTATAACGTTTAGCGTAAAATTCCACGTAATTCACTGTTCACAAA
>DATMYU010000351.1:0-7230 GCA_035560775.1 Desulfosporosinus sp. | reverse complement strand
TCCTAAATCATACCAGCAAAATTAACTCTATTAAAGTCCCTTTATTAAAATTCTTCTCTGGTGCTTACAGCCGAAATTCGACATATCAACCTTTAAATTATCAATATGAAGGTCATTGCGGAGGGCATTGAAACAGAGGAACAGTTGGAGTTATTGAGACAAAAGAAGTGTGATTAGCCAACTAGCTGCAATAGAGGTATTGTAGCTAGTGAACTATTTATAGAGTAGTGCTCTCAAAATAGTTGACAAACAATACAAACATGCGTATTATGATAATAATTAAATAGCTACAAAAAAACCGTTGATGTGGAGATAAAAACAAATCGTGCACTTTCAGAGAGCCGGAGTTGCTGTGAACCCGGCAGGACGCAGATTGTTAAATGGACCACGGAGGGTGCGATCAAAGGCTTTTGCCGAGTATATCGCGACGTGAAGGCATACGTCAGTTGCCAGGAATATGTTAGTATTCTGATAAGCGTGCGGAAATTTCCGCAAAGCAAGGTGGCACCGCGGGTATTGATTTATCAACCCGTCCTTGACTATAAAGTCATGGGCGGGTTTTTTGCGCGCTAAAGGAGGGTGAATATGTACAGACCGAGCCTAAATGAAGCCAAGGAAATTGCAGCGGATTACAAGATGATTCCAGTCAGCTGTGAGATTTATTCTGATGTCAGGACTCCGATTGAGGTGCTGAAAATCCTCAAAAACGTCAGCCGTCATTGTTTTTTGCTGGAAAGTCTGGAGAGTGCCGAAAAGCGGGGACGCTATACATTTTTGGGTTTTGACCCGAAATTAGAGCTGACTTGTACAAACGGAGTGGTCAGTATCAATTCAGATACAAAAATTACCGAAAATGCAAAACACCCCCGTGAGTATATCCAGCAGATTCTAGACGAGAACAAAAGCCCGCAGTTTGATTACTTGCCGCCCTTCACCGGCGGTCTTGTAGGCTATTTCTCATATGATTACATCAAGTATAATGAACCTTCGCTAAAGCTAGATGCTGAGGACCAGGAATGTTTTAAGGATGTAGACCTGATGCTCTTTGATAAGGTGATTGCCTTTGACCATTTGAAACAGAAGATCATTCTTATTGCCAATGTAAAGACCGAAGAACTGGATTTAGGCTATAACAAGGTCGTCATGGAAATTGACAGCATGGTGAATCTTATTAAGCACGGTGCCTATCAAGTAACACAACCCGCTAAAATCACCTCTGAATTCCGCCCTTTATTTGAGGAGCGGGAGTATTGTGAGATGGTTAACAAGGCAAAGCATTATATTCGTGAAGGGGATATATTCCAGGTGGTGCTATCAAATCGTTTTGAGGCGGATTTTGAAGGGAGCCTCCTCAATGCCTACCGTATTTTGAGAACCTCGAATCCGTCGCCCTACATGTTCTATATCTCCAGCGATGATCTTGAAATCGCCGGTGCTTCCCCTGAAACTCTCGTAAAACTTCAAAATGGCAAACTCTCTACATTTCCATTGGCAGGCACAAAACCAAGAGGGAAGACGGATGAGGAGGATACCCAGAATGAAAAGGATTTACTCTCCGACCCTAAAGAATTGGCCGAACACAATATGCTGGTGGATTTGGGAAGAAACGACCTAGGTAGAATCAGCCGCTTCGGAACGGTAAAGGTCGAAAATTATTTGTCCATCGAGCGTTTCTCTCATGTTATGCACATCGGATCTACGGTACGGGGAGAGATACGGGACGATAAAAATGCCTTAGACGCCGTAGATGCCGTGTTGCCTGCCGGAACTCTCTCCGGTGCACCTAAAATCCGAGCCTGTGAGATTATCAACGAACTTGAAAACAATAAGCGAGGGATTTACGGTGGAGCGATCGGGTATCTTGATTTTACTGGTAATTTAGATACCTGCATTGCCATCCGCATTGCCTTTAAGAAAAACGGCAAGGTGTTTGTTCGCTCTGGCGCCGGTATTGTTGCTGACAGCGTGCCGGAAAACGAGTATCAGGAATGTATCAACAAAGCCCAAGCGGTTATGAACGCCCTGAAATTGTCTGAGGAGGGGATCGACTGATGATTCTCTTAATCGATAATTACGACAGTTTTTCCTATAACCTGTATCAACTGATCGGCTCTATCAATCCTGATATTAAGGTCATCCGCAATGATGAGCTGAGTATACCGGAAATAGAGGCTTTGACCCCTGAGGCGATTATCCTCTCCCCAGGTCCTGGAAGACCGGCCGATGCGGGAGTATGTGTGGAAAGTACAAAATATTTCGCAGGCAAGATTCCTATGTTCGGGGTTTGTCTTGGGCATCAGTCCATTTGTGAGGCATTTGGGGCGACTGTATCTTATGCCCGGGAGCTAATGCACGGTAAGCAGTCACAAATAAAGATCGATACAGAATGCCCGCTGTTCGCCGAACTGCCTGCAACGATCAAAGCTGCGCGCTATCATTCGCTGGCCGCGCTTGAAGATACCATGCCCCCGGAACTGAAAATAATCGCCCGTACGGACGACGGGGAGATCATGGCCGTTAAACACAGAGATTATGAAGTTTATGGAGTCCAATTTCATCCGGAGTCGATCTTAACACCCCAAGGCAGAATCATCATGGAGAATTTCTTAGGAGGGGATACGCATGATCGTTGAAGCAATACACAAGGTCATTAAAGGAGAGGACCTGAATTTTGAAGCGGCCAAGGCGGTTATGGGAGAAATGATGGACGGGACCGCCACACATGCCCAGATGGGAGCCTTTCTCACGGCACTGCGGATGAAGGGTGAGAGCATCGATGAAATCACTGGAAGCGCAATGGCCATGCGCGAAAAGGCCATGCACCTCAATCAGGCGGTTCTTGATGTCATGGATATTGTGGGCACCGGTGGTGACGAGGCAGGTACCTTTAACATCTCCACGACGACAGCTTTTGTCGTTGCTGCCGGTGGCGTTCCTGTGGCGAAGCATGGCAACCGCAGTGTATCCAGTAAAAGCGGCGCGGCAGATGTCTTGGAAAAGTTGGGAATCAATATTGCCATTACCGCTGAGCATAGCCGTAAAATTTTAGAGGAAATAAACCTTTGTTTTATGTTTGCCCAAACCTATCACAGCTCAATGAAACACTGTGCTCCCGTGCGACGGGAAATGGGCGTCCGCACAATCTTTAATATTTTGGGACCCCTGGCCAACCCCGCCGGAGCCAATATGCAGTTGATGGGCGTCTATGACGAAAACCTTGTCGAGCCTTTGGCTAAGGTGCTCTCCAATCTCGGTGTCCAGCGTGGTATGGTGGTCCATGGTTGCGATGGTTTGGACGAGGCAACTCTCACGACGAGGACGAAGGTCTGTGAAATAGAAAAGGGCGTTTTACGCAGTTATTACCTCGATCCAGAGGAGTTGGGTTTGAAGCTTTGTACCTTGCCTGAGCTGATCGGGGGCGATGCTGAGGAGAATGCCAAAATCACCCGCAGTATTTTAAACGGCACTGAGCAAGGTGCTAAGCGCGATATTGTCATTCTCAATGCAGCATTGTGTCTGTATCTGGCCGGTAAGGCAGCGACCATCAAGAGCGCAATACCCCTTGCCCAGGACCTCATCGACAGCGGCGCGGCTATCAATAAACTTGAAGAATTCGTGAGACTTTCCAACGAGGTGAGGGTATGATCTTGGGAAAAATAGCAAACCGAACCGTTGAGAGGGTTGCCGAGCTGAAACAAAAAAAACCAGCAGAGCAGGTCATCACAGAGGCCAAAGCAATAGATTCAAATACCGGCTTTCCTTTTGAAAAGGCTCTAAGAGCAGAGGGCTTATCTTTCATCTGCGAGCTAAAGAGGGCTTCCCCCTCGCAAGGAATCATTGCTCAGGATTTTCCCTATCTGAAGATTGCCAAGGAATATGAAGCGGCGGGAGCCGCGGCGATTTCAATTCTCACGGAGCCCTATTGGTTTCATGGTCAAGACCGGTACCTTACTGAGATCAATCAAGAGGTAAACCTTCCTCTCCTCCGAAAAGATTTTATCGTGGACAGCTATCAAATTTATGAGGCGAAGATCATTGGTGCTTCGGCAGTCCTGCTCATTTGTGCCCTGCTGAACACCGATACCTTGCAAGACTATCTGGATATCGCTCATAGCTTGGGGTTGTCCGCCTTGGTGGAAGCGCATACGGAGGAGGAGGTCAGATTGGCTTTGGCTGCAGGGGCCAGGGTGATCGGGGTTAATAACCGCAACCTGAAGACCTTTGAAGTTGACATCACCACCAGCATCAGGCTTCGCGGCTTGGTGCCGGAGGGCATCCTCTTCATCTCAGAAAGCGGCATTAAATCCTCCGAGGATGTGGCAAGGCTGAAAGCGAACAAGACAGATGCTGTCCTGATCGGGGAAAGCTTAATGCGCAGCGAGAATAAAAAAGAACAGTTGGCTATTCTCAGAGGAGAATGCTCTCGAGATGAGCAGGTCCAATGAAAATAAAGATTTGTGGACTGTTCAGGGACATCGACATCGACTACGTCAATGAGGCTATGCCCGACTTTATTGGCTTTGTTTTCGCTAAAAGCCGCCGTCAAGTGAGTGCGGAAGGGGCCGAAATCATGCGCTCTAGGCTCAGGTCAGAGATCACGCCAGTTGGAGTATTTGTCAATGAGTCGTTGGCGAATGTGGTAAGGCTCCTAAATGATAGCATCATCGAAATGGCGCAGCTTCATGGGACTGAGACAGAACAATATATCCAAGAATTAAAATCACTAACCAACAAGCCTATCATTAAGGCGGTCCGAGTTTTAGCACAGGAGGATATAGAGAGTGTACAGGATACCATGGCTGATTTTCTGCTGCTGGACAACGGAGCTGGTGGAACGGGTGAGAGTTTTGACTGGAGTCTAGTCAGTAAGGTGAAGAAACAGAAGCAGAAACCTTTTTTCCTAGCCGGTGGGTTAAAGGCTGGTAATATCGAACAGGCAATCCTAGCTACCAGCCCTTATGCTGTCGATTTGAGCAGCGGGGTGGAAACGGACGGTATTAAAGACCGCACTAAAATCTTGGAAATAGTAAGGAGAATGCGCAATGGCTAAAGGCAGATACGGCGTTCACGGGGGCCAATACATTCCAGAGAGCCTGATGAATGAAATCATTAACCTAGAAAAATCTTATGAGCATTACAAAAACGATCCGGAGTTCAACGCAGAGCTTAACAAGTTATTGGTTGAATATGCGGGCAGACCGTCGCTTCTCTACTATGCGGAGAAAATGACCAAGGATTTGGGGGGCGCTAAAATCTATTTAAAGCGTGAGGATCTCAACCATACCGGCTCACACAAAATCAATAACGTGTTGGGACAGGTGCTGATGGCCAAGAAAATGGGCAAAACACGCGTCATTGCCGAAACCGGCGCCGGCCAGCACGGTGTTGCTACTGCCACAGCGGCGGCGCTTCTTGGGTTAGAATGTGAGATTTTTATGGGCAAGGAAGATACGGATAGACAGGCATTGAATGTCTATCGCATGGAGCTTTTAGGCGCCAAAGTTCACCCGGTCACGAGCGGCACTATGACTTTGAAGGATGCGGTTAACGAAACCATGCGGGAATGGACAGCCCGTGTCCATGACACCCATTACGTTTTGGGTTCAGTGATGGGTCCCCACCCATTTCCGATGATGGTCCGCGATTTTCAGAGTGTGATTAGCCTAGAAGCGAGAGAGCAGATTCTGAAAACCGAGGGCAGACTCCCCGATGCTGTGGTTGCTTGTGTAGGGGGTGGCAGTAATGCGATAGGAATGTTTTACCACTTCATCGGCGATGAAACCGTAAGGTTAATTGGCTGTGAGGCGGCGGGACATGGTCTTCATACTGAAAAGCATGCCGCAACTATTGCTAAGGGAAGACCAGGTGTATTTCATGGCATGAAGTCCTATTTCTGTCAAGACGAATACGGGCAAATTGCGCCAGTGTATTCAATCTCAGCCGGTCTTGACTATCCGGGGATTGGACCGGAACATGCCAACCTTCACGACACAGGTCGGGCAGAGTATGTGCCCATAACTGACGACGAGTCAGTAGAAGCCTTCGAATATCTAGCGCGCACAGAAGGTATTATCTGCGCTATTGAGAGCGCCCACGCTATCGCACATGTACAGAAAATTGCCGGGACTATGAGCAAGGACCAAATCATGATCGTTTGTCTTTCCGGACGTGGAGATAAGGATGTTGCTGCCATCGCGCGCTACAAGGGGGTATGTATCGATGAGTAAAATTGCACAAGCTTTTAAAAACGGGAAGGCGTTTATTGGATTTGTTACGGGCGGAGATCCTTCTATGGAAAAGAGTGAGGAATTTATTTTGGAAATGGTCCGGGGTGGTGCCGATTTGGTGGAAATTGGCATTCCGTTCTCGGATCCGATGGCCGAGGGTTTGGTCATTCAAGAGGCGAATATCCGCGCGCTGTCTGCGGGTGCCACTGTTGATAAGGTTTTTGATCTGGTGGCCTCTGTGCGTCAAAAGACCGAAGTACCACTCGTTTTTCTTACCTATTTAAATCCTGTCTTTAACTACGGGTATCCTCGTTTCTTCGCCCGCTGTGCTGAGTTGGGTATTGACGGCATTATTATCCCTGATTTGCCCTATGAGGAAAAGGGTGAATTGGCTGAAGTTGCCGCAGGTTTCGGAGTAGACGTTATTTCCTTGATTGCGCCTACCTCGGAACAGCGCATTCAACAGATTGCCAAGGAGGCAACCGGCTTTATCTACGTGGTTTCCTCGATGGGCGTAACGGGGATGAGAAGTGAGATTAAAACTGATCTGGCGGCAATATTAGAGGTTGTCAAGGGATCGAGTACTATTCCGACCGCCGTTGGCTTCGGGATCAACACACCTCTTCAGGCAGGGGAAATCGCCAAAATTGCGGATGGAGTGATTGTTGGGAGCGCAATCGTCAAAATTATTGAGAAGCACGGTGCAAACGCCGGCTCGTATATTTATGAATATGTCAAAAGTATGAAAAAAGCTGTGAAGGAATTAGATTGATGCTCTCATTCACAAATTTGAGTCAGACGGCTTTTCCACAATCCTTAGATGTAAGTTTTTGTCGAGGGGAGGCATCCATCGGCCAATCCTTTGGCAAACGGTTGTTTCTGCAATAGTAACTAGAAAATAGCGTGGTAGATGTTGAATAGAACGATAATAGTCAGCAGTTTAAAGATTAACTGCTGGCTATTGACATTTTGTCTATGAGGTTTACCGCAATAGTTATTAGCC
>DATMYU010000350.1:0-5706 GCA_035560775.1 Desulfosporosinus sp. | reverse complement strand
AGCAAGAATATCGGACTTAGTTTTAAGAGCCTTTTTTACGAGCAGACTATTAATCTTTTCTTCCTTTAGAACCTACCATAAAAATAACGAAGGCTATTAGAGCAAAAACATACATTAAACTCTGGCCATCGGTATTCCAGTATAGCTGCCTGGTCGCTTCCATAGAAAAGCCTCCAATTATATTAAGCCAAGGATCCCTGCTGCATCATAAACATTTTGTGATAAAGCCCTTCTTTGAGCAAAAGCTCCGTATGCGTACCCCGTTCCACGATTCTTCCGCTGTGAAGAACCAAGATGAGATTGGCATCCTGAATCGTCGAAAGCCGATGAGCGATGGCAATTGTCGTTCGCCCCTTGCGCATTTTTCCTAAGGCCGATTGTATTGCTTCTTCCGTCTCTGTATCCACACTGGCTGTTGCTTCGTCCAATACAAGTATTTTCGGTTTACCTGCCATAGTACGAGCAAAACAGATGAGTTGACGCTGCCCACTCGATAAAGTGGCCCCTCGCTCTCCCATCGGTTCCTGAAATCCCTGGGGGAGTTTCCGAATAAACTCATCCGCTTGCACAAATTCTGCCGCTTCCCTGATGGTTTTTTCATTCACACCAGCCCTAGAAAGTGCAATATTTTTAGAGATATCTCCCACGAATAAAAACGGATCTTGGGCCACTAGTCCAACTTTTGAACGCAACTCTTGATCGGAAAAATCAGCTAGAGCTTCCCCATCAATGAGGATTTCTCCACGCGTAACCGGATAAAAGCGCATGAGGAGATTGGCGACCGTGCTTTTGCCACTTCCCGTATGTCCAACCAACGCCACAGTTTGTCCAGGGTATGCAGTGAAACTAATCGTTTTCAAGACATCTGCCGCCCCGTCCACCGAGCCGTCATAGGAAAAACTAACATCCTTGAATTCAATCTGGCCGTCTAAGATCAAAGGAGAGCCAGTGGCATTTACTTCCTTAGTCAAGCGATCATCATCTAAAAGCTCAAAGACCCGTTCGGCTGCAACCAACGATTGTTGGAACTGAGACAAGCGTTGCATCATCATATTAATGGGTTCGAAGAAGCGGTCTAGATAGTTGATAAAGGCATAGAGTACCCCGATTTGAATCGGGCCATTCAAGGACTGAACCCCGAAGAAGTTTAAAACAAGAATGAGAGCAAAGGTGTAAATCAAATCGACTGCCGGACGGACAAAAAGGCTTTCCAAGCGAATATTGGTAATAGCTGCTCGGTAGTAGGCATTATTAATCGTGGCGAACTCTTCCCTGAAGCGCTCCTCTTGGCGCATTGCCTGCACAATGTTCATCCCTTGGATGGACTCATTCAGTTTGGTATTGAGTCGGCTCAATTCTTTGCGCACAGTTCGGTAGACTTTCGTACTGACTTTTCGGTACCCATATATTAAGCAGAGAAATGTCGGAAGCAAAACAAGGCAAAAGGTAGCCAGTCGGACATCCAAACTGAACATTGCAATGAATATGCCAATCAAAAACACAAAATTTTGGGCTAAAGCCACTAACACTCCGACGAACAATTCCTTGATCGCCTCAGTGTCATTCGTAATCCGGGAAACCAAGGCACCCGTCGGAGTTTTGTCGAAAACCACAAGCCCAAGGCCTTGAACATGACTAAAGACATCGACCCTTAATTGTTGAATCACCTTGAGGGCAATCTGATTAAAACTGACCAACTGATAATAGTGTAACCCTACTGAAAGAATATGAAGACCTAAATACCCTCCCCCAAGAAGCACTAAGGCCCGACGGTCAAACGAACGCGGCACTAAATGACGGTCGAGAAATATTTTGACGAGGATGGGTCCGATGACATCCGCAAAGGTTGCTATTAGTAAGATCAACGAGGCAATACTTAACGCTTTGTAGTGTGGTTTGAGATAGTTAAGTAAACGCCGGATCACCACATCATACTCCCCCTTCCTCAATCAAAGACTCTAACTGCTGACCTCGGTAAGTGGAGGCATACCAGCCTGAGCTAGTCATGAGCTCGGCATGCGAGCCACGCTCAGTAATCATCCCGTTGTGAAGAACGATGATCAAGTCTGCATGTTCTATGGCACTCAAACGGTGAGAAGAGATCAAGGTTGTCTTTTGCGTCCTTTTTTCTTTCAATCCCCGTAAAATTGCCTTTTCTGTCTTGGCGTCAACGGCTGACAGAGAATCATCCAGAATGAGAATCTCTGGATCGAGCAAAAGAGCCCTGGCAATTGATATACGCTGTTTTTGCCCACCCGAAAGGGTAACGCCCCGATCCCCGACCAAGGTATTGTATTTTTCCTCAAAACGCAGGATGTCCCCGTGAATGGCAGCCACATTAGCGACCGCTTGGATTTCCTCTAGTGTAGCTTCCGGCTTTCCGAAAGCGATATTCTCCGCAATCGACGTCGAGAACAAAAAGTGTTCCTGAGGAACATAGCCAATCGCCGAGCGCAAGGCTCCAAGTGTTACATCATAAATTGAGAGTCCACCGATCCGAAGATCCCCTTCGGAAAGATCAAATTCCCGCATCAGGAGTCGGAACAATGTGGTCTTCCCACTCCCAGTCTTTCCAACAATACCTAAAGTTTGACCGGAGTTGACACCTACGTCAATTTCTTTAAGGATTGGTTGGGTCGTTCCCGGATACGTAAACGAAGCCCTCTGATATGTCACCTCCCCGCTGGGGATTCGGTCCGTCACCCCCTCTCGTTCAAAGACTTCATATTTTATTTTGAGCAGCATATTCACCCGGTCATAGGACGCTCGCCCACGTTCCAGAATATTAAAGAGCCAACCAAAAGCCAACATCGGCCAGATAAACTGTCCCAAATAAATCGTAAACTGAGTTAGCTGGCCGAAGGTCAAACTCTCGTTTACCACTTCTTTTGCCCCAAAAGCAATGGTCAGAAAAAACGAAATCCCGATAATCAATTGAATCGTCGGGTCAAAGAGCGCATCCACTTTCGCAACGGCCATATTCTTCTCTACGACGTCCGTAGATAACGTCCGAAATGATTCTTTCTCCGCTTCTTCCTCTCCGAAAGCTTTAACCACTCTGACCCCAGAGATGTTTTCCAGCACCTTGTCATTAAGATCAGAAAAAGCGGCCTGGGCCTTATGAAACCGCTTATGGAGCAGACCACCATAATAGCTGGTCGACCAGGCCATTAGTGGCATTGGCAGTAAGGTAATGAGAGTGAGTTTCCAACTGATGAAAAAGGCCATGGAGAAAATAACCAGGCTTCCAGTCGTCAGTGAATCGACAAACGTCAAAACCCCCACCCCTGCCGTCATTTCAATGGCGTGAATATCGTTTGTGGCATGAGCCATTAAATCTCCGGTTCGATGTTCCTGATAAAACCGTGGCGATAAGCGTGTAAAATGTTCAAAAAGCTGCTTCCTAAGCAATCGACCGAGCCGACACGACGCCCCGAAAATCATTAAACGCCAAACATAGCGCAATCCGTAGATCAATAAACCCGCACCCAAAAGAAGCAAACTCCACTTAAGCAAGATTGCTTGGCTCAGATTTTCCTTATCCACTCCGTCCACGATAACCCGAACTACATAGGGCGGAAATAAATTAATGAGGGCTACAACTACCAAAACCAAAATACCCATCCCGTAGCTTTTCTTCTCCAACTTGAAAAACCACATTAAGTCCTTAAAAAGAAGCATAGAATCCCCTCACATATCTGAAAGTCTATTGAAAAAGCACCCTCCACCTAGCGTAAAAGTAAGGTATATCAAAATTATATCATAGAAGTTTAGAGTATTTCTCAAAAATCCAACGCAAAAGAGCAAGGCCTAAGGAAGATATGCATTGTGATAGTAATCACAGTTGCAAATGGCATATTTCAGTATTCTGAAGTTGTCAGTATGGCTAATCTTTATAGCTATATTATTGAGGCTCGTAAAAAAGACTTCATATCACTTTAAAACGTGATATGAAGTCTTTTTTAATTAAGGGACCATAGACCCCTGATTAGATTTTAGTTAAAACTTAAAATACAGATCATATTCCAAATAATAGTCTAAAGTACACCAACCCAATAAGGACCAGGGCAATAGTTAAAGGAAACCCAATTTTAAAGTAAGTGGAAAAACTTATATCGACATTTTGTTTTTTGGCCTGTTCGACCACGATTAGATTGGCTATCGAACCAGTCAAGGTGAGATTACCCGCTAAGGTGCTGAAAACCGCCATGCTAGCCCACCATAAGTGGCCAGAAGAGGTTGGAATGAGAAATTTCAGCATCATTACCGCCGGCACATTACTTACTACATTGGAAAATATGATAGTTAAAGTAGCAAATAACGGGAGACTCTGTACATTCTGAACAAATCGGACATTTAGTAATCGACCAACTAGACCGCTTTGTTCTACGCCGCCGATGATTACAAATAGTCCAATGAATATGACCAGAAGATTAAAATCTATCCCAGCATACACTTTGTTCGGCTTGAGCCGCCGAGTTACGAGGAGCAGAGCAGCACCTAAACTAGCAACAACGGCAGGATCAAACCCTGCGAGAAAACCTATCAACACTAGGGACATCACTACTAAACCTTTTCTAATCAAGTAATGGTGAATAGCCCCAACCATAGGCAAGCAATCTGGGAGAAGGCCGTTGAGTTCCTCTCTATGATACCCAAGCAATAACTAAGTAATTCAGCATAAGGCCCACAAGGGACAAGGGCACAGCCACCGCCATATACCAAGTAAACGGCATGTGGGACAGACTTCCGATCAGAATGTTCTGCGGGTTACCTATCAAAGTGGCAACGCTGCCGATATTTGCGGCGGTAGCCACGCCGAGCAAATATGGGATCGGATTAAGTTCCATGCGGCGACAAATCAGAATTACCACCGGAGTAAAGAGAAGACAGACAATATCATTGATGAAGAAAGCAGATAAAATTCCCGTTGAAAGTATGACCGCAAAAAGAAGCTGCTTTTTGGTTTGGAGCTTGCTCATCGAATAATTACCAACAAGTTGAAAGAGACCGGATAAGTTCAGGTATGATGTAATAATCATCATCGCAAACAAGAGCACAATGGTCCTGTAATCCACCGCTAAGACAGCCTGATCGAAGGTCATTCCCGCGGCAATCGTTAGTGAAGCGCCAATGATGGCAACTCCAGCCCGATCCACTCGAAAAATCGGACTTTTCCCAACCGTAAATATGAACAAGGTTGATATGAGAATTAAAGTTGAAATAATCATAGATTAGGAACAGACCCCTCATTATTATTAAACAAGTTCTATGTATTCATCAAAAAGCTCCTCTGATCTCCTCGATTTAAACAGATATTCTGAAGGATACAATAAAGCTTGTTAATGGTCAACATGGACCTATTCCAAAACGCAAATTAAGAAAAGACGCCCTAGGCGTCCCCATTTTTAGATCACTTATCGGTCGACTGGTCTGCTAGTACTTTACTAAGCATCTTTCCCCCAGTACCCCAGTTATCCAGCTCATTTTCTTTAAGCAAGACAATAAATTTATCTTCGGAAATACCCAGAATTTCGCTAGCCACTTTAGTAAAACCGCTAATCAGTTGTTCCTTTTGCCCCTTAGTAAGTTTACCAGCTTCCAGTTGAATAAAAGGCATCAAAATCACTCCTCTATGTTTGCCAAGAATACTTCAATAACTAACTAATTCAACCATTCATAGATACTATATACTTAGGATAATAC
>DATMYU010000349.1:0-2509 GCA_035560775.1 Desulfosporosinus sp. | reverse complement strand
ACCAAGCTCGCAACTGTTCTGGATTATCTGGCAGGAAAAGGGTCGAAATGGGAGATCTGTGAGAGATACGGGGTCAGGGATAAAAGGCAGCTTGAGCATTGGCTGAAGGGGTATAATCGTCATAAGGAGTTCCGAATACAGGAAGCCGCATGACGAAAGGCCGAAATACGACGGGACAAGAGAGGATACAAATTGTAAAAGAGTGCATATCCACTGGAAACGATTATGGGGGGACAGCGCTCAAATACCAGGTTTCATACCAGCAGGTCTATACGTGGACGAAGAAATACCGTGAGATGGGAGAATCGGGGTTGAAAGATCGGCGAGGACACCGCGCCGGAACACTGCCGAGCCGAACACCTGAGGAAGAAATGAGAGACCGGATAGCTCAGCTTGAACGGGAAAAATTAGATCTGGAAATGGAGAATGCCCTGCTAAAAAAAATGAAGGAATTGGAGAGGAGGCGACGCTGAGCTTCGTAAGGTATCAGTCGGCCTATGAAGCAGTGAGACTATTATCTGAGGATCGGTCATTTGCTGTATGGAAGCTCTGTGCTTTTTTACACATTACCCGGTCAGCCTATTATCGATGGCTGACGCATCCGAAGAGCAACCGCGAGCTGGAGAACGAACGAATTGCAGACGTTGTTGAGACGATCTACAAAGAGCATCCTGATATGGGATACCGCAGAATACGGGATGAGCTGGACAGGAGACACGACATTCATGTGAATGATAAACGTGTCCAACGGATCAACCGTGCCCTTAATATTCAATCAACCATTAAATACAAAAGGCACGGATGCACCAGGAACGCGGCATCGCCGCAATACATAGCCAAGAACTATCTGAATCGTCAGTTCCACGCAGACGCGCCAAACTCGAAATGGTTGACGGACGTGACGGAGTTTAAATACTACGTTGGGCTGGAAGTCCACAAAGTATATTTGAGCGCCATCCTGGACCTGTATGATCGGCGCATTGTCGCCTATGCCATTGGTGATCGCAACGACAACAGACTCGTTTTCGATACATTTGATGCTGCCGTGGCCGCCCATCCTGAAGCACATCCGCTGTTTCATAGTGACCGTGGGTACCAGTATACAAGCCGCATTTTTCACTCGAAACTGCAGGCCTCAGGAATGAAGCAAAGCATGTCCAGAGTGGCTCGCTGCATTGATAACGGACCGATGGAAGGCTTTTGGGGTATCCTGAAACGTGAGAAGTATTACGGGTACAAATTTACCAACCGGGAGCATCTTGTTCAAGCCATTTCTGATTACATCTTCTATTATAATTATCGGCGTTTACAGCGACGCTTGTATATTATGACGCCGATGGAGTTCCATAAACAGTACGTAAAGGCCGCATAAAGAATTGCTAC
Organism: Desulfosporosinus sp.; assembly: GCA_035560775.1. Lineage (GTDB taxonomy): Bacteria > Bacillota > Desulfitobacteriia > Desulfitobacteriales > Desulfitobacteriaceae > Desulfosporosinus. Next base: position 1,126 of record DATMYU010000349.1, on the reverse strand, counting down.
CCGCTTTTTAGACGGGTAGCAATTCAGTAAACTTCGTTCTATTTTTTCATTGTCCTCTTGACGGGGTGCACACCAAAGTAGAAATTTTCATACCAGCGCATTTAGTTTTGTATTATCGGAACTTTTATAGATTAGCAGAAGGATTATCGCACGCGGTACATAGCGGGAAAGGCCGAATGGGAATTCGTTGATGTTATACTGATGAGGTAGCAGCAAGGATTATTTTGATTTTTAAGTTCTATGACGGATTGGGAAGTGTGTGGATTAGGGAAACCTCCTGGTAAGAACTTCACACTAGTAAATGACGTAAGTGCAGTTGACATGCCTAATACTTCTAGGTATAATATGAAATATACATAGAAGTATTAGGTATACAGGGGGGATTAAATGAATGTATCTAAAGACTTGATAGCCGCCTCTGCGACCCCTCTCATTTTGGCCATTCTCAAGGAAAACGACAGTTATGGCTATGCGATTATCAAACGCGTGAAAGAAATGTCAGAGAATCAACTAATTTGGACGGAAGGTATGTTGTATCCGGTATTACATCGTCTGGAAGAACATCTGTTAATTGAATCTTACTGGAATAAATCAGAGGCAGGCCGGAAGCGTAAATATTACAGGATTAAAGAGAGTGGGTTAGCCGAGTTGGAACTGCAAAAAAAGCAGTGGGGAATAGTTCATAATGCTCTTGCCAGGACCTGGAATGAAGAAAGTGATTCGTAAGGAGGAGATCAAGATGTTTGATTTAGAAACACAGATTCATTCGTGGAGCGATCATTTAAGAGCCCATGGTAATTTAAGCGATGCCGATATTCATGAATTGGAGAATCATTTGCGGGACGAAATCGAGGACTTAATTGCAGCCGGACTCACGCCAGATGAATCATTTTTAATTAGTGTCAAACGTTTAGGAAATGTAGCTGCGATCTCACATGAGTTTGCCAAAGTAAATACTGAGAGCCTGTGGAAACATTTACTAGTAGAGCCGATAGATTCACCGGCAAAACAGCAAAATCGGCGCGATATTGCCCTGGTGGTGATTTTTGCGTTGCTAGCCGGGACACTGTTCAAAATTCCTGAACTTTTTGGTTTCGGATTACTCGATCAAGACGGTGAAATTAAA
>DATMYU010000348.1:0-3585 GCA_035560775.1 Desulfosporosinus sp. | reverse complement strand
TTATTAAGTCTTTGGGGGATGGGACGACTGAAAAACTGGAAATGAAAAAAAATTCCCTCGCCTTTTCAGCAACTCACCTTTTTTCAAAACCGGGTGACTATAAAATTAATGCAGAGGTATCGGGAGCAAAATTAACTAAATCAAGTGATCCGGTAACAGTTAGTGTTACAAAAAATGCTCAGGCAACGCAAAATGATTCGAGTAGATTTAATAACATCTTAAAATGGATTTTGATGGTTATCGGGGTGCTCGCAGCTGCGCTAATCGTATTGCTTCTGCTCAAGAAACGTTCGCCGAAAACCCCGCCCCATGGGCAACTTAAGGTGATTGTGACGGAAAGCTTTATTCCCAGAGCAACTGAATGGCGGAAACTAGGAAATTTCTCCAACGATGCTTCGATGTATGATATTCTTGGCCGCGAAGATATTTTCCAAGAATTGAAAGACGTTAAAATTCGAGGAACCTATGAGGGCATAATGATCATTAATAGTTGTGGCTGTGATATCAGGTATAGAGGAAAGAGCAATGCTCCGGCAGGGGTAGAAATCACAGATGCTCAGAGTTTTAGAATTATATTGAGTGACAAGATTACGGAAATAGAGATTACCTATAGCAATTAACGCCAAACTATTTGTATATTTTAGATAGCTAGAAAGGTGGAGCATAACATGAATCAAGAAACGAGAAATCAAGTCAATCAGCTCAACTCCGCGGCTAACTTTATCAAAGAAGAACAACTTGTCAAACCGATCGATCGACCGATCTTAATCATAGGACTAGGTGGAACTGGTATTGACGCTTTGGTAAAAGCAAAATACAAAATCAATCGCACCTTCCAAAAGTCTCAGATGCCAGGTAAAAAGGCATTCAAAGATAAGCCTGATAATTTTGAGTTTTTGGGTATAGACACTTCGATTGAAGCAAAATCAACCCATGAAGAAGAGATTTTTCTGGAGGACAGTGAGCTTTGTATTTTGTTGTATAACGATATGTCCAATGCTCTGAATCATAGAGAAGGCTTGCCGCTTGAGCAAAGAGAATTCCTGCATACTGATTTAACTTCTAACAGCGGGAATGGAAATGGCTCGGGAGGAAAACGACAAACCGCACGCTTAATGCTTATGGCAAATATTGCTTTGCTAAGTGGTGCTATCTATCAGAAAATAGAGAAATTGACCACGGGTAAAGAAAATAAACTGTTGGTTTATATTCTGACTGGAATCGGTGGCGGTACTGGAAGTGGATGTTTTATTGACATTGCTTATTTAGTCAGGAGTATTCTGGAAACAAGGTTTTCTATTTTACCGAATGAGACAATGTTCATGGGACATATATATTTACCGGATGTTAATATTGGCAAAACAGGTGTTCCGGCCGAAGTACAGGAGTATTGTGCCACGAATGGCTATGCTGCTCTTAAAGAGCTGGATTATCTGATGGGGTTAACTGAGCGGGAGGAGTTTTTTGAGCAAAAATACAATTCAGAATTCAAATTCCGCAAACAGGTTACCCCTTTCGATTTTGTACACCTTATTTCTAGTATTGATACCGATGGAGTAAAGATCGACAATGGTTATGAGTACTGCATGAATGTTGCTGCTGAAAATATTGTCTCCTTTACTTCCCAAAGCGGCGATGTGTCTACCTATGGTTATGGGGAGGGTGTTCCTACTAAAAAGCCGTTCACTCTGAAGGAACATTATGATAATCTTTTGAAGATCTCTGAGCAGGTTCAAATTAATGAACTATATGGCGGCGCCTGCCGATATATTATTTTGGGAGCCTCCGCTATGCGGCTGCCCACTGATAGGATTATGATGTATCTGTCGAGCTTGATTTTCAATAAGATGAGTGGTCTCTATCATAATTCACCGAAAGAAGAAGAAGTCTTAGCCTTTGCCAGAAGCGTCAGAATGGATCTTGATTCCATGATCGATGTCCTGAAAAGCAAAATTCCTGCGGCACTTTCTGGTTATAAGAAGGCTCCCAGATATAATTGGCATAATGTGATTAAAACGGAAGCCATTGATATAGATGAAGAATTGAAGCGCGGATATCTTAAGAGAGCTATAGAATGGTTTGATCAGCAACAGGAAAACCTGTTAGTGGTATTTTCGAAAATGCTGGATAATCAGCTTTCTCAAATGTTTGTCGATCCTGGCAAAGGCCCTATCTATGCCAACCGCATTATTGTAAATGAAAGTACGATTACGGCGCTCAGTCTGATTCGTAATTACATTCGAGGACTGGAACGAGAAATTGCGGAATCTGATGAAAACATCAGGATTCTGCATAACGCAGCGACAGATGCGTTCAATGAAGCTGGAAAATCTTTGTTTTATAGAAATGACAAGAAAAACGCCTATATTGAAGCTAAGATCAGAGAGTACGATGTGAAGATCGAGCTGGAGATGAACCGCAGCTTGATAATTATCTATACAGCCTATGAACGCATTATCAGGAGCAAAAACTCAAGTATCTACAATGTTGTCAATGAAATTCTGGAAGCGTTAAAAACGATTTTTGACAGGAACAAGAAAATTGTTCTCGAAACAAATGATAAAAGTGATACTGAAAATCGGACCTATTATTGGGATGCGATTAATGTCCCTGATATTGCCGATAGCATTGGAGCTTATCTGGATAGCGCCATTAATACAGATACACTTACTTTAGATTTTACCTCTGAGCTCCTAAATAAAATGGACATGTGGATTGGTGAAGATGTGGATGTGGCTGGCTTCATCCGAGATTTTCTGTCAGATAAGTTCAGTGCAATGGTTAATCTTTCACTTGAAGCCTTTATCAAGGCGGGGTTATTACTTAAGTCAACTAATGCCAAGACAGTCGATATGGCCAGCGCAGGTAATATTGACGAAGTTGATTTGAAAGATTACCTTAGAAAAACACTTATTCCGAAGCTGATTAAAAAAGCTACGCCCTTGTTTGCTGGTTCAGGATTAGGGATTGGTGGTTCGGACCGCATTACAGTGACAGTTCCGGCCGATCCAACCTGCAAAAATATTTTTGCAGCTTTTGATGAAGACCGGTCCTGGGCGGCGGGATTACCCGTCGAAATCATTAAGAGTGAGCAAAAAGACCGGATTACTGTGATCAGGACAACCTGTGCCGTCCCTCTTTATATGTATTCAAGGCTACAGGGCTACGAAACAAAATACTTTGATTTAGCTAAAACTCAGCAGGGTGTAAAAGCAATTGCCGGACGTCATTTGCGCCAGAGTCAAAGCGAAGATTGGGAGTACCTTCCTTCCCCAATTCCAGAAGCGTATTGGAAAACGAACGGCTATTATCGGGAAGAGGTCGCCGAAAGAACAGCAGCCAATATGGAGATTTTTGATAAGGCCCTGAAATATGGTGCTGTCTTTGTTAATTCTGCGATAGGAGAAGGGCATGCCAAGTATTTTTGCCAAAAAACAGTACCGTTTGACGTTGACGAGTACGTAAAGGCCTCTGGCCTGTTTGAAAATGGTGCATTGAAGGCTGTCAAGGCAAGCCAGTTGCTTGCTGAGCTAAAAAAGATCATCAAAGATGGACTTGAAGTCCAGGTTGATGAGAGAAAAGAAA
>DATMYU010000347.1:0-2871 GCA_035560775.1 Desulfosporosinus sp. | reverse complement strand
CTGCAAAGTTAAAGAACCTTTGAAAATTTTTTAAAGGAGCGGTGGAAGTGCAATCAATGTTTAAGTTCCCCAAAATCAACAAGCAGGATTATGATGCCGGATCGGATTTTATGCCCGCGTACGCTCATGATTTTGGCAATTATGTAGTCCGGTACGGAATTGGAAATTTTCAGATCCAGGCTATAATGAAGCTGGATGGCAGAATAGACTTCGACAAGCTGTCAAGAGCAGTAAGATTATCCGTTGATGCTGAGCCGGTTCTGGGCTGCCGGTTTGTTGAGCATGACCCTCCATATTGGAAACGGCTGGAGGATATTGATAAAACAGAATTCTGCTCCATGGAGGAGACCACCAACGTGGAAGATACTGTCCAACGCTTTTTAGAAAGCTCTTTGGATATGGACCATGACCCTATGGTTAAAGTAAAACTCATACGTTCGCAGGAGTATGACACTGTAGGTATTAAGCTTAACCACACATGCAGTGATGGCGCCGGAACAAAGGAATACATCCATCTTCTGGCACATATTTATTCCTGTATTGACTGCGAAAATGGAGAGTATGTGCCAAAACCAAGCGTACGCAGCAGGGAAGATCATGAACGGGCATTAAAAGCCCTTGGCATAAAAAACCCGGAACTTGACAATTCGGTAGTAGAAAGCCCCAGGACCCTTTGGCCTTTCCCATGGAAGTCGGGAGGAGGTAAGAATGTCACTCCCTTTGTGATTTGCAGGCTCCCCGCAGGGCAGCTGGATATATTGTCCCGGTATGGAAAAGAACGGGGCGCTACAATTAATGATTTAATACTTGCCGCCATGTACAGGGCAATGTTTAAATTACTCCAGCCTCCATACGGAATTCCTATGGATATTGGCCTTACAGTAGATTTGCGCCGCTACCTCCCCGATAACAAAGCTCAGGCAATTCGGAATTTTTCAGGAGGAATTATTTTGAGGGTCCCAAGAATTCACGGTGAATCCTTTGAGGGAACATTATCCAGGGTAGTTTCGGTAATGAAGCGCAAAAAAAACGCAAACCCGGGTTATGAGTGCGCTTCAGGTGCAGAACGTCTAGAAATCCTCAATTTCCATCAGTTTCTGGCTTTTACCAGATTCGTATCAAAGATCTCTGAAACCCTGTCGCAAATAAGCTTTTTTTGCTCCCCGACATTGTCGAACCTGGGCTTTATTTCAAAGTCTGTAATAAAATTTGGTGAGCACGAGGTCTCTGACGCTTATATTATTCCGCCGGCAATCCGGGCACCGGGACTTTTAATTGTTGCATCCAGCTATAACGGGATATTGACGCTTGCAATCGGATATTACAAAGGTTCCATCAACAGGAGGTTTCTTGAGAAACTACTGAACAAGATGAAAAGTGAATTGATGGAAGGCTGCAAACAGTAGTGCAGGGAGGGCTGTATGCCCTCCCTGCAAAATATGATGACTATATCCTTCTCTTGTCGATGACCCTTTTCGCCTTGCCTTCACTTCGTTCTCAACAGTTTAGGGTCTTGTATGATATACAGACCCTTATTGTTAATTTAAATTACTTTGTGAATTATCTCTCCCATACTTCGGAACATGACATTTCTTTTAAACAAAAAGGAAGCATCGCATTTTCATACAGCTATTTCTATTTCGAGAGTTAATCCTACATATATTGTATTAAACCAGTCAATCAGGAAAGACTTCCTTAAATCAGTAAAACTCAAAAGATTTCTTTAAGAGTGCTTTTTGTTAATTCTTGCGATTCAGTAAAAAGTTAATCCTTGTAATGATTCCTACGGTTCATCATCAGTGAAAATTATACCTGTAAAGAATCTAGACTTTATCCTATATTTCCAACTGATCCCTTTTTGGTAGCAATGATTACAAATCATATCAGCACCGGCTAAAAATATAACGGGAATAGGTAGCTCCAGTCGTTTCGCGATACAGTCTCTATGCTGACCACTATTAAATAAACGTGTAATGACCGCAACTACGAGCAGAGATCCTAATAGCATTCATTCCGTAATTTTTTCAAGTTTAGATACATATGTCTACAGTAATCAAAACTGCCCTTATCATGTGTTAGCCACTCATCTGTATCAGCTTCAGTAAATGGACTTTCTAAAGAACAATGTCCTGTACGCAATCGATAACAATCTCTGGTGTTTAAACAAAATTTGAATTGTGATACGTTAACAGGAGGTACATCTGCTATCAAACTATTCACCTTTTCTTTTCCTTGTCTAGTTCATAATGAACAGGCAAATATATTTCTGCACACACAAGACACGAACTAATAAGTCAATTTTGGAAAGCTGTTTCTCTATTTTCATGAGTTTTATATTCTTAGCTTCGATTAGCTCATTTGAAAGGTTTGCTGCTGTATAGAATTTTAGTGCCTGTTGTTACGACACCCATCCACTTACTAGCTACAGACATATTAGAATATCATTCTAATATGTCTGTAGTTTTCTTGTATATATTTAAACAGTTTCTTCGACAATTTTTAATTCCCTACACTTTGTGGATAATGGCTTATACCAGTGGATATTCATAGTTAGAACTCCGATATGATCCGGGGTCATGCGACCTTATCGACGTGGGTTCGAGTTCGATTATGTTATTCGCCAAGGTCGCCAATTTCGAGAAATCACCATCCTTCGTCTTTTGCTTTTAATAGCTTCCGCCGCAATTTTGGCTTTATCAATTTCCAATAAATCCTAAAGTCTTCAAGCGTTTCTTCGATAAGCGGAAGCATACTCTCCGTTAATTCTTCCAATGATAAACCCTTGCCTTTTTCCGGGAAAATGTCTCTGACTTCAAAATCTATTTCTTCACGCTTACGCGCCATTTTAACACCACCTTCGCTATGTAACGC
>DATMYU010000346.1:0-4864 GCA_035560775.1 Desulfosporosinus sp. | reverse complement strand
ATTGGTGAGTAAGTGCTTACTCACCAATTAAAGAATGGTCTAAAACTTATTGCACACTATAATTAGATGAATTAGGGTGAAAAACTGGATCTATGAAAACGGATGGAGGAGAATTTTTATGAAGAGTGAATATATTAATCCATTTTTATCAGCGAGCGCTGAAATGATCGAGCAGGTTGCTGGGTTAAAGACAAAAATAGGTAAAGTTTATGTCAAAAATGTGCCCTATAGGAGTGAAAACACTTTAGTTCTTATTGGGATAACGGGTGGATTCCATGGTAGTGTCGTAATGTCATTTAGCAAAGAAATCTGTTGTAAGATTGCTTCGGCTATGATGGGATGTCCACTGATCACAGAACTCGATGAAATAGCGAAGAGTGCTATTGGGGAATTATGTAATATGATCCTAGGTTATACTGCGACACTATTTTCCAGAAATAAAATAATTGTAGATATCACCCCTCCTACCATTCTGACGGGAGATAATATTCAACTTAGCATACCGAATACCGTCATAGTATGTATACCCTTGTTATTTGAAGATGGTAACCAAATAGAGATCAATGTATCGTTTGCCGAAAATATATCTTAAGGAAGACAAAAATTGCAATCAAAAAGATATTTTTAATAATCCTGTTAAACTATTCGAAGCAGGAACGGGACGAAATAAACCGGCATCCTGATATTGGCTACAGAATACTAAGCTCATCATGTGAAATACTAGAATTAGGTGATTGTACAACGGCACATCACGAACGATGGGATGTTACAGGTTATCTAAGGTTTAGAAGGTGAAGCTATCGCGAGAGTAGCAAGAATAGTTATTGAAAGGGCATTGACAATTATCCATAAGATGGAAAAAGTAAATTGACAGAATATTGTTGAGCCATTAGTATGGTAGAGGAATATTAGACAGATAAATGATTACTCGGTAATGGGGGAATAGATATTGTCCAAATTATTGCACACTAAAGAAAGCTTAATTTTATCGACAATTGAGGTTATTAGTGAACATGGTCTGCAGGGACTTACGACTAGGGAAGTGGCAAAAAGGCAGGGCATCTCTGAATCAACCATTTTTAAGCATTATAAAACCAAGAACGAACTTATGCTTGCGGTACTTGAATATTTCTCTCAATATGATCAAGCAATTATTGAATCGTTAGGTTTGAAAGAATTTAAACCCATCGAAGCTATTACTTATTTTGTAGAAGCCTATGTCACGTATTATGAAAATTACCCAGAAATAACAGCAATTAGCATGTCTTTTGAGGGATTAATGCATGAAGGTGAGCTCAGTGACGTCTCTAAAAAAATTTTCAATAAAAGGGTTAATACTATTCGATCCTTAATTGAGGAGGCTAAACGTCAGAATGCAATCTCGAAGGATGTCGATACGGCAAGTTGTGCAGACCTAATTATCGGTTTAGAAAGGGTTGCTATCTTGAGATGGCGCCTCGAAAATTACAACTTTTCTTTAAAAGATCATACATTGACTGCCTTAAAAATGTTATTAGAAGTTTTCGAAATCAAGAATGGGAGCCAATGCTCTGCTTCTGAGTTAATTAGAGGAGGTGATTAAATGCGTTCTCCGTAATCCGAAATTTGTATACTCTTAGGAGCATCGATATGAAGGAGGGAACGGATAATGAAAATTTTAATAGCGGAGGATGATTTAGCCAGTCGGAGGTTTTTGTCAAAATTCCTTGCCCAATATGGTGAAGTTGATATGGTGGTTGATGGACTTGAAGCGCTTGATGCTTATTTGATAGCCATCAAGGAAAAAGCCCCGTATACCTTAATTTGTCTGGATATTATGATGCCTAAAGTGGATGGAGTTAAAGTATTAAAGGCCATTCGCGATTTTGAGACTAAGCAAGGGGTTGCCCCTGAACAGCGGGTTAAAGTGATTATGACGACTGCTCTGGCAGAAACGGACTATGTTAATCATGCTTTTGAAATTGGGTGTGAGGCCTATGCAGCCAAACCGATTGATACTAATAAAATGCTCGAGGTCATTAAGAAACTCGGGCTTATCGACAAATTAGATTAATGTATCGTTCGTCGAAAATATATCTTAATAGAAGTATATCTTCGACGAACGGTGCTATTCATCTCTAGGTTCCGCTTATGATCGTTTCAATCGATTTACTGATTCTATTGGAGAGTGCTTGATATCCTGCAGAATTTGGGTGCAGGCCATCCTTGGCGATATATCGACCTAGATTAAATTTCAGCAGGTCGTGGGTTGGTATAAATATTGCCTTCCCATCTTCTTCAACGAGTTGTTGGGTATTATAGTTCCAGGTATTTAAAAGTCGGGTGTTTTCTACGCTGCTTACTATTTCATAAGGATTATAAAGCCCTAGGAAAAGGATGATGGAATTTGGATTGGCGATTCTCAGTGCTTTCATCGTTTGTTTTAAATTGGCAAGGTAGCTGTCCTGTCTCACTTTGAATTGATCCTCTTTAGCGAGATCGTTCAGAGATAGGATGCTTTTTATATCATTTCCACCGATAGAGACTAAGATAAAATCCGAATCTGCAATTGTTTTATCGAGTTGTTTGCTTTGGAGCTGTTCTAAAAGGCCTAGGCTTTCTAGCCCGTCTATTCCTGCATTATTTACAAGAATCTCTTTAGAGGTGTCGTTTTTGAAAGACTCTGGTAGATAGCCTGAAAAACCCTTACCCTTTTCATCGCCAGTCCCTTTGGCAATCGAGTCTCCCAGGATGAGAACTTGAAACGAGTTGGCATTTTTGGAAGGCAGTTTTGTTGAATCTGGTGTAGTTTGAGGAGTTTCGGCTTTGGTTGATGGTTGAGGATTGATCATCGTCGTGACGATGATTGCCTGATAGAAACCAATCGCTAAAACGATGAGGCCCACAAGGGCAATCGCCAGGATAGAGTACCACATGCTCTTTTTTATCACATTAATTTCTCCCTTAGACGAGGATGTCTTGTTTTGTGAAATACACAAAGCTAACGATGGTGGAAGCAATAGCCCATCCTAAAAGGACAGTGATCGAGAAAAGCATATTCATCCCATCGATCGGTTGGAACGATCCCGATAAATAATCCGTGAGCCGCAGATTGACCATAAACATGTAGCGAGTGATCTTCCAATCTGAGAGAAAGAAGCTGATGAAATTACCTGCGACTAAGGTGGACATAATAATGCCAATTGAAGCTGCCGTGCTTTTTACGAGGATAGAGATCATGAACGAGATACTGCCGACGACGAAGGCCACAAAAAAACCTAAGGAATAAACCATGAGAGAATAATGCCACTGGGGAACATTCAGAACACCGGTGGTATCTAATTTTCCTGCTAGAACTTTGAAGCCTGTCGCCACCGGCGCGAGCCAGCCTCCGAAACCAAAGAAGAATCCAGAAATGATCGCCGAGAGAATAAAAGAAAAGAAGACAACCAAAACCTCTAAAATCACCAACGTTAAGTATTTACTGAGAAGAATCTTCCACCTTGGGACGTTCCTAACAAGAAGCAATTTGATTGTTCCACTAGAGGATTCTCCTGACACCATATCCGCCGACAACATAATAATCAGAAGAGGTAAGAATAAGAAAATAGCTTGTTCCATGAATTTGGTCGTGAATTTCGCTGCAGACTGTTCCAGGGGGTTAATATTATTATCAAGGTTATATTGGAGTTGCTCCATTCTTACTCGGCTTGAAGATTTGCTTTTCTCATCCATATAAGGGCTGTCGAGTCTGTTTTTCATATCGATTAACTGCTGGTCAGCCAGCTTACGCCAGTCATCAGTGGCCGTAATTCCCATTCGTTGAGAAAGTTGGGCCTTGGTTCTTACAAGGGTTTGGTTTTGACCATAGGCAAAGATCGAGATCAGGACGACAAGAATTGCCAAAACAAACATAAGTCGTTTCTTTGAGATCATCTTGATGACTTCATTTTCAATCAGGCTAAACAATTTGATCACCTTCCGTAAGGTCTAAAAATAAATCTTCTAAGGTGTTTTGCTTTGTCGAGCAATAGGTGAGTGCTATGCCTTCTCTAATAAATAATTCGTTGATTTTTTCTAGAGGGTGCTGGCTAAGGCATGCGCTGATGGTATTCTTTTTCAACTGGGTAGCTACGATATTCCAATGTTCAGCGAGGAGTGTCATCGCTTTCACAGGATCATTTAACTGCCACTCTATCAGTGTATCATGTAAGATGTCTTGAACATTGATGGTTTTGATGACACTTCCTTGTTTGATGATGGAGACAATATCACACATTTGCTGAATTTCCAATAGTAAATGGCTCGATACGAAGACCGTCATACCTTCGTCATAGGCGAGTTTTCTAATTAGATTTCTGAACTCAGTCATTCCAGCAGGATCGAGACCGTTCGTAGGTTCGTCAAGGATTAAAAGTTTAGGCTGAGACATGATAGCCTGAGCGATTCCTAAGCGTTGACGCATACCCAAAGAATAAGTACTTACTTTGTCATTGACCCGATGCTGGAGACCCACCATTTCCACGACGTCTTTTATCCGTTGCTGATTTATCGTTTTATTCATGGCAGCAAATTGTAATAAGTTGTCCATCCCGGTTAGGTATTTATACATGTCGGGACTTTCAATAATGCATCCAACATTGGACAAGGCCTTCACAAAATCGTGAGCTACTGAATAACCGCAGATGGTTACAGACCCTTCTGTCGGTTTAATCAATCCGACAATCATACGGATTGTTGTCGTTTTTCCAGCGCCATTAGGGCCGAGGAAACCAAAGATTTGAGATGGATAAAGAGATAGGTCTATCCCTTTGACTATTTCTTTTCCTTTGATTATTTTTTTTAAGTTGCTTAGTTCCAATACTGCAGTTTGCTGCATAAATTC
>DATMYU010000345.1:0-11968 GCA_035560775.1 Desulfosporosinus sp. | reverse complement strand
TAATTAAAGATTCGACGTATTGTCGATATTACCTTCAAAATAATCAATAATTGGCATAGCGTCATCTTTATGACCCCCTGCATCATCTCCACAGAGGAAATGGTGCATGCTAAGAATTGCGGCCTTTCACCATAACTAATGCCTCAGATATGCAGACATTTGAGCATTAAAATCAACAACAAAGCCTTTAGTAGGAGAGTGATCTCTTCTAAAGGCTTTGCTGTTAGGCATAAGTGTTGTGTTCCCTATTCGACTTGCTGTCTTGCCCTATCTCTTGATACTCGTTGTACTGCCTCGACAATCTTCTGATACCCGGTACAACGACAAAGATTGCCAGATAACCCTCGGCGAATTTCTTCCTCGCTGGGATCGGGTGTCATATCTAAGAGCGCCTTCGTTGCTAATATCATACCTGGTGTACAATAGCCGCATTGTACGGCCCCTGCTTCAATAAAGGCATCCTGAATAGGATGTAGATGATCTTCGACCCCTAGATCTTCGATCGTCAGCAATTCTTTACCGTCTGCCTGCACGGCAAGTACTAAGCAGGAATTAACCGCTTGGCCAGCGAGAAGAACGGTACACGCCCCGCACACTCCCTCACCACACCCTTCTTTCGTCCCTCTTAAGCCTAGTACCTCCCTAATCAAATATAGAAGTGTCCTATCTTCATCAATTTGGACCACTGTCGGCTTGCCATTGACAGTTAAACTCAGCGAACTTTTAGGCAAAGGTGTGTTCCTCCTTGCTTTTGGTCAAATTAAATAATGCCTCCTGGAGCAACACAGCAGCGAGGTATCTGCGATAAGTGGCCGATGCCCGGATATCCGTGATCGGAGAAATCTCAGATTCCATAATCTCTGCTAAGTCCATAATCGTCTGAAAATCTAGTCTACGTCCCTCCAGATAAACTTCTATCCCCTTTGCACGAATCGGCGTTGGGGCAACTGAGCCAAAAGCGACACGGACTTTTCGACAGCGCTGATCCTTGTCCCATTCTAGACAGACCGCCAGATTCACTAAAGAAATTGCCAGCGCCCTGCGCAGACCTACTTTGAGAAATGTTGATCTTTGCTCAGGGTTTAGCTTCAGGCTAATCTTACTGATCAATTCATTGGGTCTAAGCACGGTCCTGCCAACGCCTAGAAAAAAGTCCTCCACCCCTACCTCACGTTTCCCTGAAGCACTGACCAGCGTCAAGATTGCATCAAACGCCAGCAAAGACGGTACACAATCCGCGGCAGGCGAAGCACTCTGTAAGTTCCCGCCCAGCGTCCCCCTATTTCTGATTTGTGGACTGCCTACGAGAGACGCTGCCATAGCCAGTGCCATAAACGGTCCGCTAAGCAAGGGACTAGTCTCAAGTTCAGCAATTGTAACGAGCGAGCCTATTTCCAGGACTCCTTCCACCAGATTGATCTGCTTCCACTCCTGAATCCTAGACAAGTCGATTATAGCTCGGGGAGTAAGCTTTCCTTTAAAAATATCCACCAGGACATTGGTCCCCCCAGCAATAGGGAGCGTACCTTCAATAGGATTATTTAATAACCTCAGAGCCTCTATCTCACTGTTCGGAGAAAACGTCCTAAAACTCATATGCCCCATCCTCTACCAAACCATTGTTTTTTACTTTGCTATTACGGCATTACCGAATCTATATGCTCATTGTAGCTTAACTTATTTGCCAAGCTTCTCGAACTTTAGCAGATAGCTTCCATCCGCAATATCACGAAATGCATCAATATAGTACTGTCCTTTGATATAACTAAGTTTGACCTTCATCTTTTGCCCGGGTAAACGGGCTGCCACTGTCGAGATGGCTTCGCCAGAACGTTGATCTGGCGTGAGGGATACTTCATCTAAGTAAACATACAAGGGAGACAAATAGGGATAGGATCGTTCTTTCTGGAAATTTTGTTCGAACCTTTCCTTGCTGATCATTCCCCTCAGTTCCGGGATCAAATAGGGATAAATATCGGCTGGCTTGTTGGCATTAATAGCGTTGTTAAAACCATTGATCTGCCTTATGGCTTGCCGTTGACTCGGCATATAATAGGCCCTGACACTCAAACCTACGGTGAGCACAAGAACCACGATAAAAGGTATTCCTATCCGAAAATGCTTAGCAGCTAGCCTCATATTCCCCTCCATTTCTCAGCGTTCCGCTCTAGTAAAAGGAAGCGTATAGGCTGCTGGAAATTCCGCTTTTTTCGACACACTAATAAGTACTAGGATCGTTAGAACATAGGGCAATGCCAGCAAGAACTGATGGGGAATAGGCACCCCTATCGCCTGCAACCTCATTTGTAGGGCGTCGGCTCCACCAAAGAGGAGCGCTGCGGCTAAGGCTCGGTAAGGATTCCACCTAGCAAAAATGACGACGGCCACAGCAATGAACCCCCGGCCAGCGACCATGCCATCCAGAAAGCTATTCATAAATCCAATGGAAAGAAAGGCCCCACCCAATCCAGCATAAGCTCCGCCAATCGCTACACTGCAATAGCGAATTAAGGAAACATTAATGCCTTTGGAGTCAGCAGCCTTGGGATTTTCGCCAACCGCCCGAACATTTAAGCCAAACGTCGTCTTCTCCAGAACAACTGCTGTGATCACCACTAAAGCAAAGGTGAAATAAACCAAAATATTGTGGTTAAAGAGGATCGGACCTAAAACTGGTATGTCCGTAAGGAAGGGAAACCTGAGGGGTTGAAACGACTGAATCTGTGCTGGGAGGGCTTGGATACCAAAAATAGCACGGTATAAAAAGGCTGACAGACCTGTTCCCAGAATCGTTAAGGCCGTGCCAGCGATTACTTGATTGGCCTTAACTGTAATGCTCAAAAATGCCATAATTAAAGAGAATAAGATACTGATCAGCATGGCACAAAGCAGACCCAACCACAGATTATGTGTGAAATATGTGCCCGCAAAAGCAGCTAAGGCACCCATCAGCATAATGCCCTCGATACCAAGATTCAGAATCCCAGAGCGTTGTGTAAAGATCTCTCCTAAGGCAGGCAAGAGGATAGGAATACTTAATCTAATGGCGCCCGCAAGAAGACTGATCAGAAACCCGACTGTTAAAACGTCTGACTGCAAGTTTATCCCTCCATTGGGTGTAAACCACCCGACTAATCACAAAGATGATGACTAAACCCTGAATGACAGTTACTAAAGAGAAGGGAATTCCTACCATAAGTTGCATTGTGTTGCCACCAACCATTAACGCTGCAAAGAAAAATGAAGCAATGACAATGCCAAAGGGATTCAAATTTCCGAGCAGAGCAACAACAATGGCCAGACTGCCAAAGCCCGCTGAGATATCATCAATGATGCGGTACTGCAACCCGAAGACTTCATTCCAGCCGGCGATTCCTGCCAGACCTGCCGAAATAAACATCGTCAACACGATTGTTTTCGGCACCTGTATACCGCAATACTGAGCAACATTTTCGCTCTCCCCCACCAATTCGATTCTTTGACCGACCGTTGTTCGCCAGAAGAAGAATCCGACAACGATGATTAATAGGGCAATTAATAAACCGAAATGTAACCTCGTGCCACTCAAAAGGAGTGGCAAACGAACATGTTCAGACAGAAGAGCAGTTTGTGGGAAACCATGTCCATTAGGATCGATCAACGGTCCCCTGATCAGCCAAGATAGTAGATACATAGCAATATAGTTCAACATTAACGTTGTAATAACTTCATTAGCATTAAACTTGGCACGCATCACCCCGGCCATTCCACCCCACAACGCTCCGCCAAGGAAGGCCGCCAAAAAGCTAGCTGGCCACAAAAACACCAATGGCAAATTGAGGTTAAGACCTACAAACGCTGCGCAGGTTGCCCCGACCATAAACTGCCCATCTCCGCCAATGTTCCAAATCTGACTTTTAAAGGCGATTGAAGTCCCTAGTGCCATAATCATCAAAGGAGTGGCCCTGGCCAAGGTTTCAGCGATGCGGTTGGGTGAACCTAAGGCACCCATAAATAAGGTCAAATAGGCTTCTCCAGGATTTTTACCCGCCACAAGGAGTAAAATTGCACCTACGCCAAAGGCTAAAGCAACCGCGACGACGGATGGTAGAACACTGGCCAGAATACGTTTTGTGACAATCCATACTTTCAGCATACTTCCACTCCTCCAGCCTCCACGCCCGCCATCAAAAGCCCGATCTGTTCGATACTGGCGGATTTATCGAGAATACCCATAATACGCCCTTCATAAATAATGGCAATTCGATCCGAGAGCTGCCTAATTTCCTCGAGATCCGCTGAAATCAATAGAACCCCAACGCCTTTGGCCTTCTCTTCGAGGAGTTTTTGTCGTACATACTCAGTTGCCCCGATATCTAAGCCTCTCGTAGGCTGATTGGCAATAATAATTTCTGGACTTGAGCTGAGTTCTCGGGCCAAAATGAGCTTCTGCTGGTTTCCTCCGGAAAGATCTTTCGCTTTGACTCCGTGTTCCTTCGCTTTAATTTGATACTCAGCCATACGTTGCTCGGCATTTTCTCGTATTGCTTTAAAATTCAAGAACCCTCGCCGAGAAAACCGAGAACTATCTAGTTCCTTAATAATCAAGTTCTTGCTCAGCGAAAAGTTCATTGCCAAACCAGTTTTGTGCCGATCTTCCGGAATGTGAGCAATCCCTGTTTTGATGAACTCCTTTGGTTTTTGCCCTGTCAGGTCCTTGCCATTGAGAGAGACCTTTCCTGACAGCAAACTCCTTAACCCTGTCAGGACTTCACACAATTCCTTTTGGCCGTTGCCGTCGACACCCGCGATTCCTAACACCTCTCCAGCACTCAAGGAAATACTGATCTTATTTAACGCCATAAGCCCCTTGTCATTCTTGACGCTAAGTTCCTCAGCAACCAACTTAATCTCTCCTGGGACAGACTCCTGGTTCTTAAACTCAAACAACACATCCCGGCCAACCATCATATTGGTTAAATCACGCTTCGTGGTTTCCGGTGTGACCAGAGCTTGACCCACCAACCGACCGTCCCGCAAGACCGTAACTTGATCGGCAATCGCCAAAACTTCCTCTAATTTATGACTAATCAGGATGATCGACTTACCGTCCATCCGCATGATTCGCAACACCTCAAAAAGGTGATTCGCTTCCTGAGGTGTCAACACAGCCGTCGGTTCGTCCAGAATAAGAATTTCTGCACCACGGTAGAGGGCGGAGAGGATCTCGACCCTCTGCTGTTCGCCAACTGACAGTTGCCATATTCTCGCTTTCGTATCGACCAATAAATTATATTTTTGAGATAGCTCGCTCAACTCTCGTTCGACATGCGCAGTATCTAGAAACGGTCTCCGCTTTGAGGTCAGGCCTAACATAATATTTTCCACCACCGTCATGGGACGAACAAGCATAAAATGTTGGTGAACCATCCCAATGCCTAAGCTCATCGCTTTCGAGGGACTGTCGAGAATCACTTGGGAACCATTCACTAAAATCGTACCACTTTCCGGCTGATAGAGGCCGAACAAGATATTCATCAGCGTCGTTTTTCCAGCCCCATTTTCTCCTAAGAGACCCATAATAGAAGCCTTTCTTAGCTGAAAATCGACGCAGTCGTTCGCGACGACTCCCTTAAAAACCTTCGTTACCTTGTGCAGCTCTACCGCCAAGTCTTGCAAATTACTCACCCCCTAGAAGGAAGCAAAGAGACAGTGTCCTGCTTCCCAATTTTCTCCCATTTATTCTGATCGACAAGATGCAAAGTTGCATTTAGGGATGATTCTTGACTTACCTAACCATCAAGTCAAGAACCATCCCTCGACTTGCGCCATAAAAGATCGTAATAAATGGGGCTTGACCTCCCAAGCCCCCTAAATAAATTATTTATCAAACTTCGGCATAACAATCTTGTTATCCACAAAATCCTTCTTCACCTGCTCAATTTTCGCCTTAACATCAGCAGGAACCTGGCTTTCCAGACCATGGAAGGATCCAACAGTTACCCCACCATTAGCCACAGTTAGCCAATAGTGCTTGTCATTACGATTCTCAAAGTTATTATTTAAAATATCATCGATCATCTGTTTTAGGACCGGCTCCCAATTGTAGACGATTCCTGACAAAACATTATCTGGAGCTAAGATATTTTGATCGGCAACATTTCCGAGAACGAATTTCTTTTTCTCCTTGCCTGCATCTACCACGCCAAGGCCTATCCCATCTCCCGAATGCCATATAATGTCGATACCAGCATCATACATAGAAATGGCGCCCTCTTTGGCCTTAGCCGCATCCCGCCAGTCCCCGGTATAGAGTTCCTGAATTTGAACGCTTGGGTTCACTTGTTTAGCCGCATACTTATATGCCTCATGCCCTCGATATATTTCGGAAACATCAGCTCCGCCGACAACCCCAATTTTGTTGGTCTTGGTCATAAGCCCAGCAAGGGTTCCCATCACGTAACCCCCGTCTTCCAACTTAACATCGTAAATAGCAGTATTTGGCAACGTCTTAAATCCTGTTCCTAAGGCAAATTTGACCTTTGGAAACTCTGCTGCCACCTTAATGATCGGTTCTTGAAATTGGAAACCATGTCCAATTACCAAATCATACCCCTGAGAAGCGAATTCTCGTAACGCTGGCTCTATATTGGAAACTTCATAGACGTTTTCAGAATAGGTAACCTTAATTTTTCCGGCATAGGCCTTTTCTAAGGCCTTCATTCCATCATTCATCGCTTGATTCCAAGAAACATCGTCAACCTTACCCGGTAAGATTAAGGCGACCTTCAAAGGTTTAGCCGCTGTGTCATCCTTAACCCCGGTTGTCGTGGATTTAGCACCACAGCCTGTTAGCAATAGTGAAAAAACTAACATTAGCGCGAGCAAAAGACTGGCGTTCTTTTTCATCGTTTCTCCTCCTTCTTCTTCATTAATCAAGTCACTAATTTAAGTTACTCTTTCCCTTCACTGGCTTCCCCCCACTTAACCACCACCTTTTCTATGTTTAATGAGATAGTCCATGACTGTTGGCGCCGATAGGGGAAGTTCCGAAATCGGCAAATCGACTACCTCATTGACCGCGGCAAGTATCGCTGGCGCAATCGCGATCGCTCCTACTTCAGCAGCCCCTTTTAGCCCCCTTGGACCGGATTCCTCGTATGCCGGAACACAGACGACCTGTATACTTGGAGAATCAAAACTGGTTGGCAGCAAATAGGTTGACAGATCCGTCTGCTTTGACACACCCTGGTCAAACTGCATTTGCTCCAGCAAAGCATAACCGATTCCCATGCTCACTCCCCCTTGAATCTGCCCTTCGAGTGCTTTGGGATTGATCACCCTTCCCGCCTCCACAATTGCCAATATATCGAGTAGTAGAATTTCACCGGTTAAGGGATTAAGCTTCACTTTCACAGCCTCCGCAATGAAGGTGTACATACTATGAGGGAAGCCGATTCCCAAGTCGAGATCTTGCACCTCTGGAAAGACAGCTTCTCCAACCCCTTTGGGATGAAGCGTTCCAAGCGCAGTTTGTCTATGCAAATCGGCTGCTGCCTTGAGGAGAGCATTGCCACAGATATAGGATGTGCGCGATCCCGCTGTTGAGCCGCTGTCATAAGTAAGAGCTGTGTCTCCCATCGTAATCCGAATTCTTTCCGGAGGAACGTTTAAGGCCTCTGAGGCCAATTGAATAAAGAGTGTGTGGCTACCCTGTCCGATTTCCACCGTACCAATTCTCACCGCATACGTTCCGTCAGACAGGGCTTCAATCTCCACCTTAGCCTTGTCCACAATTCCCTTACCCATTCCACAGCTTAGATACCCTGCAGCCATTCCATAGCCAATCGTTGGGTCGGTGTTATTACTCCGTTCGCGCCAGAGCACCGAATTTTCCATCAGCTCCAGCGCTTCTTGGAGCCCGACTGAGTGTTCCATAAGATGGCCAAGACTTCCTTCAGCGCCTTTAAATAAAGCGTTTTGCCACCTAAGTTTCAGGGGATCTATTGGCAGGATTTTCGCCGCCCGATTGAGCAAGGTCTCGACAGCAAACGCAACTTGTGGCACGCCAAATCCCCGCATAGCACTGGCTGGTGGTTTATTGGTATACCAGAGATATCCATCGATCTGAACATTGGGGACCACATATGGACCTGCAGCATGTTCAACCCCTAAGCCTAAGACAGCTGGACCAAGCGCAGCGTAGGCCCCTGTATCGTAGTGAATCACAGCTCGGTAGGCTGTGATCAGGCCCGTCGGTCCCAAACCCAGCTTCACCTCGATCTTAGCTGCGTGCCGCTTATAACTCGTCGTTAAGGATTCTTCTCGGGTAAACAACAGCCGGGCTGGGCGTCTGGTCTGCCAAGTTACTAACGCCAAAAAAAGTTGCACGGTGTTCCCATCTTTCCCCCCAAAAGCACCTCCTATTGTCGCTGCACGCATGCGTATTTTAGCGCTTGGGATACCTAAGCAGCGGGCAATCTCCTCCCGATCATAGAACGGGTTCTGAGTTCCGGCGATGATATTTAGGACTCCTTCATCATCGAGGAATGACACTCCAGCCTCTCGCTCTAAGTAGGCATGATCAACCACGGGTACACTAAAGGTGTCTTCCATGATCAGAGTGCTTTGCCTAAAAGCCTCCTCCACATCTCCTTTGAGAAAATGGTGGTCTGCCAAGAGATTACCTGTTTCATGAATGAGAGGGCTATCAGCCTTAGAAGCCTCTTCTGGTTGATTAACGACCGCCAGTGGTTCGTACTCCACCTTGATCACCTTCGCATAACGATCCGCTTTCTCAGGGGTATCTGCGGCAATCAAAGCCACTGCTTCTCCGTAAAATCGAACCTTATCCTCTGCGAACATTGGCTGGTCTTTGATAATATTGCCAAAGCTGTTTTCCAAAACATCTTGCGCGGTAAAACAAAACAGACCCGCTATTCCATTACAAGCTTGAGTATCTACCTGCTTTATCCGCGCATGTGCTTGGGTTGACCTGACAAGTCTGAGGTGCAACATATCTGGAAATGAGTAATCACTCGGGTAAACTGCCTGTCCCGTCACTTTAGCTAAAGCATCCACCCTAGAAAATGAACTTCCCACTATATTTGGCATGATAATCCCTCACTGTTTGATTTCTAGAACAGAGGGGATCACTTTGTGCCCCAACACATCAATTAAGCCGTAATCCGTCAGACCAAGCTCTGGAACCGTAGGCAAGGAGATAAAAGATAAAGTCATAAAGGGTGAGGGTAAATCACACCCCAGCCCCTCTGCCAGCTTATTCAAAATGATGAGTTCCTGCATGACCTCTTCAGCGGACAGCGGACTCATTAAGCCGCCGATCGGCAAGGGCAGAATCCCCAGCACCTGACCGTCTCGGACAGCGACTAAACCCCCTTGGTGTTTAGCGATTTCCTGAGCAGCGAGGTACATATCCCGGTCGTTAGTACCCACAATCACAATATTATGGTGATCGTGGGCTACAGATGATGCCAGTGCGCCCGCTTTTAGGTTAAATCCACGGACGAAGGTTACCGCCACTCTGCCATTCTTACCATATCTCTCGACCACAGCTAATTTTAAAATGTCCTTTTCTAGAAAGGGTTTAACTTCCCCCGCGGAAATTTCTAACCACTCCTGGCTGGCAAAGTTAATAATCTGATCCGGATAGAGATTAATCACGTGTACGTTGGCACTACTTCCCTTCGCCAAGACCGCGAAATCGGATGGTTTAAACTCCGCTGATAGCTTGATCGTCGAATTTAGAAATTCGGGGAACACACTACTAGACATTTCCTGCCTAAGCTTTCCGTTTTCCGCTACGATTTTCCCATCTTTAAAGACATACACCGGTTTAATCTGCTCTAAACTATCCAGTAAAACAACGTCCGCATACCGCCCTGGGGTCAAGGCGCCAAACAGATGATCCAGGCGAAAATGTTTGGCAATATTAATGGTTGCCATTTTGATCGCTTTGATCGGTTCCAGGCCTAGATCAATACTTTTCTGAATGTTAAAACTGATATGTCCTTCACGAGCTATATCTATCACATGCTTGTCATCTGTACAGAACATTAAGTTCTCCGTTGAGAGCTTATTCTCAATAACGCCCTTGACTAAGGCTTCCACATTACGTTCCGTGCTACCTTCTCTGATAAGTCCCCTTATTCCCAAGCGCAACCGCTCAAAGAGTTCTTCGTAGGTTACAGATTCATGGTCATCCGAAAGCCCCGCCGCAGCATAGACATTCAGTTGGTCCCAGTTCAGCCCAATCGCGTGGCCGTTGGCTATCTTACCCTTGGACCGGGCACTTAATACTTTGGCCAAATACTCCTCCTGGATACTCAGAATCTTCGAAGGGTCCAATTCCCCAAGACTGGCGGAGATCTCTAAACTCAATAATTCCTCGACTTCTTTTAACCCTAAGACTCCGCCAGTGGTCTCTAAACCTGGAGCTGTCGGGACTCTCGAGGAAACCTCTAGGTAGAGCCTGTAAGGCAAATCATCACTATTACATAGCAAGGCCTGCAAGCCAGGCAGTCCAGCAACATTGGCAATTTCCATAGCATCGACAAACATAGTCGTTGTTCCCCAAGGAACAATCACACTGGCTAGAGCTTGAGGCGTTAATAACGTCGGTTCTATGTGGACATGAGCATCCATGAAACCGGGTACCGCATAACGTCCCTCGGCGTTGAAAACCTGATTTGCTGAGACATCCCAGGTCGGATTAACAGCTACAATTTTACCGTTCTTGATCACCATCGAGCCAGGGAATACGCTCTCTGTGAAGACATCCACAATTTGCAGGTTGGTGATATACAGATCCGCTTGTTCTTGGCCGGAGGCTACTCTTAATTCTTGGGCGAGAGATTGAACACTGTCTTTCATTAATACACCTCATACTTTTTCTTTTTAAGATTGTTGATTCATCAAATAATCGCTTTCATTAAGTATCCGCAATTTTTGGTATTCATTTAAGACGTCATCTAACCTTTGACTTGCAGAAACAACCTCCGGATCAGTATATGCTCGGCCTACTTTAATTCTGATTAAATCTAAGCGCAATTCTTCGATTCGCTTGATTAATCCATCGGTTTGATCGACACTAATTACCCCCATTTCACCGGACACTTTCCTCATCGACTACATCTCATACTTTTCTTCTTAAAACTGTAAATTCTAAAATCCCGGGAGCGTAGAATTCCTTGGACCAGAGAACCGGTTTTTGATTGATATCATACCCGACCTCATCGAGATATAGGATTGGAGAACCCTCTGGGATTTCGAGGACTGTTGCTAAATGCCTATCTACCAAACATGGAGTGATCTTGGTCAAATCCATTTGAACTGCACAATGACAGTAGCGTTCCATGAAATCAAAAATCGGGGGCTCCAAATCCTTTAATGAATAATTCTTATCCACAATCAGACTTAGAGCAAGATGATCAAGGCAATAGATTGCCGGCTTACCGTCAGCTAAAATAAGCCGTTCCACGATAATTATCTCTTCACCTTCAGGTATCAAAAGACGTCTGACAGTTTCTTCATCAGCCTTAGAAATAGTAGGGATAACGAACCCTACCGTGGGTGTATATCCACAATCTGTGACCTCCTCCAGAAACTCCTTTTCTAGATCTAAACGGGATGTTACATTGATCACGTGTTGATTAATTGTCGTTCCAATTCCCCTACGCCTGGTGATAAAGCCCTCGCTCTCTAGAGCAGCGAGAACATCACGCACCACTGTTCGACTAATCCCTAACTTTAGGGCTAGGACCTCTTCCGGAGGTAATTTACCGGTTTTATCAAAAGCACCTTCGCGGAGCATCGCTAACAAAACCTTGTGAGCTTTGGACGACAGTTGTTCGTTAGCTATCCTTGGTATATCCGGCATTTAACACCTCTCTAAATTCTGAATTGGCCTCCATGAGCGACCATAACGATTTGGGCAAGGAAGAGATAATAATGAATAATAAGTAGTAGG
>DATMYU010000344.1:0-5651 GCA_035560775.1 Desulfosporosinus sp. | reverse complement strand
ACTTTACTCTCATTGAAATCGATTCTCTTTAACGAGGACAAGCTTTGCAAATTAGTTATTAGTTTATCGAACAAGGATGAAGTTCCAGAACAAAATACCTTCTAATCATAAACCCACAACTGAAATATTTCAAACAACCTGCTATTCAGGAGGTCTTCAATTGTATATTTGCTCAAACAAGCTTACTTTAACTTAGCCTCACTCCACATGCCTTGGCTTGTTATTTAACACAACTATTTCTGTATGCCCTATCCATGGGAACATTTCCACCAATTAACGCTTATACTATACCTCATTCTATTTGAATAAACCTTCCTCGTGAATACGTTAGCAATAAGTAGGGACTTTGTCAAAAATTCTACTTAGCTTAGCCAAGATCCCGAGAATCAAATATTCGCTTTTCTCTCTGGCTAACCTCTGCATTTGTACATTTAAACCTATGAACTTCTAATTGCTCAATATCCGGCCAAGATCCTGATTTCTTTAATTAGTCCCGTCAAATAAGCCCTATGATTTTTCATTAAGTTGATATGCAAATTCTAGTTGTGGAACAGAATCAAACTCTGCAAGATCAGCGTCAACCACCTTCAACAGAATATGGTTTGCTTGATTTTATCAATTTCACTTTCTCATCTTCTTCAAAAGGCCAATTATCGAACCCTATTGTAGATTTATTCATACCGCAAATTCTCACCCCTGACTTGTAAAATCATTTCAATCTTATCCTTTATTAACTCATAATCTTCTTTTCCAATACCGGCCTCACGCTGTATTCTCCATTCAAGCAACGGCAAACCTTCCTCTTGCATTCTCCTTACAATGATTTGACACCTTCGCAACTGGAACTGCTGTTTTGTCTCTGAAGCCATATCAATAAACTCTGCACAGCAAGGAAGCTTCTTCAAATGTTTTTCGATTAGCGAAAGATTGGCAATCTCCTTGCCTAAAGAAGTTTTACTAATGCGAATTGGTTTTGCTCTGTTTAATAGATTCATCTGAGCTTTTTGAAGCTGGGACAACACTTCATGATCACGTTGATCCCAGTCAACATATCCTTTGCCTTTGCTGCCAGTTTGTGGTTTTCCGGTCGGAAGCATTTGAAAGAGCCATTCCTTGTCATGACGGTAAAGGAAAGCATACTCTTTTTGACACTGATTTCGCAGATCCGTCCTAGACAGTTCTGGGTAATCTTTTATCACATAATGCAATCTTTCTCTGTACTCTTCATTCAAATTGCTTACCGACACCTCTTGGTTTGATTTATCGGTATCAGCACGAATAGAATTCCTTTCCGAAAGAATCGTTTCAAATTTATGGATGGTTTTTATATCACAACCTAATTGGCGTGCCATTTCGTGATAGCTATGATGCTCACTTAAGAGCGTTTTCAGTTTATCTTCCCATACAAGTCCAAAGGCTTTGACCCTACCTTTACGATATCTGTCTTTTTCTAATTTATCTGGGCCCTTTCGCGAATATATATAGCCGCATTCACAGGCAAAGGTTCCTACAGGCTCACGTGTCTTAGAGTCTGCGGTAACAGTCAGATGGGTTACAACATCTTGTTCGTAGTGATCAGAGGCTTTATTTAGACACGGCCAAGGGCCTTTTCCAAACGGATTGTAGGCTTTCCGTATCCCCTTAAAGAAAGTACCCATATCACCACTCAAGAATAATATCAGAAGTATATGCCTCAACGGATGAACTGTTCTCGATACACCACGAGTGACTACTCTTAGCCAATTATACTCATCATTCTTGTCTATGCCTGATTCCAGAATTTCTAACAGTTCAATTCCATAATAACCGACTACCATTTCATGTAGTTCATCCTGTTTGACTCGAAGCCTGTTTGTGGCAAGGTCCTTTTCATAGAGTACGTTCTTGTATCGAAGCAGAACATCCGGTTTGCTAATACGATTCATATCATTTGAAAGCAAATAGTACGCCGCTTTTGAAATCTGAAGTAACTGGTCCTGATACTTCTCCTGATATTTCCCCTCGTATAAGCTGCTGTCAGATAAATCGAGTAACGAACCATCAAGCCGAGTAAATTCTACACGGCTGTTTTCGTATCTCTTCACTGAATACTTTTTCAGGAATTTTTCATGATGTGGACACATCAAAACACCTTGAAGCTGATGTTCCCTATGGATATATGCCTCTCCAAGTCTTCCCATTTCTTCTCTGGCACACGCCGAACAGTAGTAGATGCTGTCCTTTTTGCAGATACTTCCTGCAACGATTCCAATCTTCGTATATATGCCTTTTCCATCTGAGGATGTAATATCTTCTAGCAGTTCTCCCTTGCGACTACTGGGTAAGAATGGTGCATAGAATGGAAATATAGTATGTTCCTGAATCAGACGTTCTGGAGAATAGCTTCCACCAAGTGCGTTACAAAGGAATCTTAGATGACTGCCTATCTCAAAACTCGGGATAGCTGAATTTTTTCCGAACAGCTCAGTCAGAGTATCCTTCAAATCAATATTTCCAGAGTAGAAATGATACCTTGCGAACACAGAGTACAATAACTCATCCTGATATGGATCTGTAAAGAAAGATAACATCTTCTCACTCCGCCTTCCTAAACTCCTCAAAAGGATTCTTTATATAACCCTTCTTTTTCAGCATATCGTAGGGATGTTCCTTTTTACTGATTGCATCGTCATATATGGTCAGGAGATTACTGTTCTTGATAGGGACGACTCTTTCCGTTTTCTTTTTCTGTTGCTTTTTCTGATTCTCGGCAAAAATCCGTTCCATCACCAACATCTTCAATTCATCTTCAGGAATACTAACATCACAGCTTTCAATGACAGTATCAAGTATCTTTCTAATCTCGTCCTGTCCTAGATTTGGAAAGAGGTTAGAGGAGCAAATACTGAAATAAAGAGCATCTTGAGAGTTGTGCCTTTTTTCCTTCATATCTCGCTTTTTGGCGGTTATGGCATCATTGACACGTTCTTCCATGTCAATATCATGCTGAAGATTTTTCCAGACATCCTCTTCATCGATTCTAATGTCGTCAAATTCAGCGATTTTTAGTGGGTTACCGGATCGAAGTGCTGTAATCATCGGCTGAGTAAATCTCAAGTCATTAATAGCGGTTTCCTTGATAATTGCAGGTGTCAGTTTTCTCATCTGATTAAGCAGGGTACGGCTTTGAGAACACATAAACAGCATAACAGCGATCGAGATGACACCCTGGCATTCGTCATAGAACACTTCTCGCATCTTTTCATCCAGTTCGGTTTCTTCATCAAGCACATTGAATTCCCATAAAGATTCAAGAAGTGTATCCCATTCAACGCTGCCCTTTTTCAAGGGTCCCATTTCAATATAACCGCCCGACTGCACTCTCCGAACAAGTCTAAAATTTGTCTGAAACAGGCTTCTGGCTTTACTTGTACCGATGAAGATTATTGGCACCGAGAACATATTGGTTAGCGTGACAAAAAAATCGAGCATGTCAATTGCTTCATTCTTCAGCTTACTGAGGTGCTGTATTTCATCAATAACAAGAACGCCAACATTGTAATTGGTTAGTAGAGTCGTCAAATGCATCACCATAGTTGAATTAGAGCGAGTTAAATATCCGTACTTTTCCAACCAGCGCTCACCGGTCAATCTATCAATTTCTTTGAAAACAGATCTACATAAGGTCGCAAAGTTCCCGTCAAATGGACAATCCACCTTTAACCAGACGATCTGAGTTTTCGTTAAAGGCTTCCCCTGATAGGATTCATGCCGTATCACCTGCGGATACAGGTGTAACGTCCGGTTCATTGCCGTTGTTTTTCCTGCACCCGAGACACCATTGATTATGGCGCATTCTCCAGTCGCACTAAACCCTTGATAAGCGGTTTCAACATCGTTAACCGTACACTCGTTTAAATTCTTCATTTGATTAAGCACTTGCATTTTCCGCCTGTATTGTGCGTCTAACGGGTTCCTTGATTTATACGAATTCCTAATCAAGGTCGAAACGATAGATTCCAAGCGAATATGAGCCGGCAAAGGCTGAAGAAAGCTTTTCACTCTCCATAATAAATGCGATTTCAACCTAGGGCTAAGCCTTTTTTCCTCATCACTGATAAAAGGAAAATTATAAAACGCGTCAATAACTTCATCTTCACTTTCAAGAATTGGTGGAAGAGCCTCTATCAAGGGATTTCCGGCATAATCACTGATCTTTTGCTCCTTATATACTGCCATTTCATAAAGATGCTGGTCCTCATTAGGTTTCATTTTTGTCATTCTTTAATTTCTCCTTCCGCAGTCTGATTTTCTCCATCATTCTTGAATTAAAGTCTGACGTTTCTGCTCCAGGTTCATTTTGCAAAGAAATTTGCTGTTCAACATCTGGGAATGAAATAATTGGTGTCGGAGCATCTTTTTGGTCTTCGTCCGGTATGAATGCCTCTTCCTTTCGGTTCCGTTCCTTCTCCTCAGCTCTATTGGATTTTATATCCTTAAGTCTCTTCACCTTGGATACTGTTGAATCTATTGCTTCATTTGTCTTTTTCGTTGACTCTTTGGCAATTTTCATAATTGTCTGATCCAGTTCAGTTTCCTGTTGCAACTGGGACTTCCTTGCTACCTGACGAAGCTTAGCGGCCTTATTGTTGGCAGAAACAACATCCTCTAGGAACATTCCCTTGAAATCACGGCTTCTTTCCAGAAGATTAAACGTAATATAGCTCATCCCATCTTCCTTAAGCCAGTAGATATGTTCCATGTTTCTCGTATCATAGACAATGTCAACACTCTTCACCTTCAAACGTTTGTAGAAATTCTCATCCAACAATTCAGAGGCCCCGTAATGAAGATTGCGAAAGACGACTGCGCCTCTGCTAATAGTTGCTTTACCTCTTGGAAGAATATTCATTCGAAAACGATTCCTGTCAATCTTTCGAAGCGTTCCTTTTTTATTCTCTATCCCCCAATTCCACAAATCCAGAGGAGTGGGTGGTACCTCATCCCTGATCATCTCTGGAGTCAAAGGATATTTTTCGATCTCTCGAATATTGTGTAGCAAAACGGATCTGAGGACTATTTCAGTTATTTCCTTCAAAGTTAACTTTGCTTCCAAGCGATAATCTGGGTCTCCACGTTTTCTATAATCCTTCATGATCGCACCAGGAAGAAAGCTTTCAATTCGTTCATTGATTGTACGGAAGAACCGCTCAACAATACCTTTGTAGTCTCCACGATAGGGTGAAGTATTTTCAATAGTGACACTCAAATTATTAATCAAGTTTGTGACGCCATACCCTTCCATTTCACCACGGTCGGCAATAATTGCTTCAGGCACATATGAACACGGCCAATCCTCCGGTTCAATATTGATATTGTATTTTTTACACAGCTCCGTTTTATCTGCTACCATGGAATCTAAAGCCATCATCGCTCCGTTCCAGGAAGGGGACTCAAGTCCGACATAGACACCAGTTATCATCCGCGAAAACACGTCAATAATTATGTAAACAGTTGGCCTTCCTATGACTTGACTGCGATCAATCTCGCTGACGATGTAGATATCGGCTATTGTCGCATCAATCTGAAATCTAAATCCAGGCCCAGGTGCTTCTATAGTTGAACTTCCCAGAATCGGACGATGCTTTAACTCGAACTCTTTTTCTCCATAC
>DATMYU010000343.1:0-12006 GCA_035560775.1 Desulfosporosinus sp. | reverse complement strand
CTATGTGATAGTGCTATAATTAACATATCTATCTTCCGAAATATGAGACCAGAAATGAGGAACCTTCTTGAAAACTCTAAAAGTCCCAGAGGCAACAATTATTCGACTTTCCGTTTATTCACGTTATCTGACTGAAGTCGATCGAAAAGGAATCATAACCATCTCTTCGGGAGAAATTGCCGAAGGAGTCGGTGTTAGCCCGGCACAAGTCCGGAAAGATTTGGCCTACTTTGGGGAATTTGGCACAAGGGGAGTAGGATATAATGTCAAAGATCTCCGTCAACATCTTCTGAAGATTCTTGGCCTGAGTTCTGATTGGAGTGTTGCTTTAGTTGGCCTGGGAAATATAGGACTGGCTTTAAGTAGCTTTAAAGGGTTTGTCGAACGGGGTTTTATTATAACCAGTATTTTCGACGCGGATCCTAGTAAGGTGGGAACTATGGTTGGTCACGTAGAAGTCATGCCTGTGGAGAAGTTGGTAGAAGTCGTAAAACAAAACTGCACACAGATTGGCATTGTGGCCGTTCCTGCGTCTGAGGCACAAGAAATCGTTGATCAATTAGTGAAGGCTAACGTTAAAGCTATCCTGAATTTTTCCCTGATGGTATTAAATGTCCCTCCGGAGATCGAGCTCCGTAACGTCGACTTAGCGGTTAATCTTGAAGTGCTGACCTTTAATGTCTGTGCTCAACGGTGCTAATTTCACTAAATCGAACTGTTGTATATCAATAGGTACCTGTCGTATAATAGCACTATAAGAAGTATGTCTTAGGGTGCCAACTACACCGTGTGGGAAAAAAGCCCCGTGGCAAGTTCTTAGGAACTGTCACGGGGTTTTTGATACCTATACAGAAAGGATAGTTTTGGGCAGCATAATTCGGGTGGTATAAGTGCAACTAAGGCGGCCGCCGGCGGTCCCTTCTCGCCATCCTTGGCTACAGGGACACTCGGCCATCCTTGGCCAGCGCCTACGGCTAACAAGAAGGATAACACGTGCGAAGACAGTGTCTGCAAGAAGGCTAATACGTACGAAGACAGTGTCTTCGTGGGCGCCAGCCAAGTTTTCTTTACTTAAATCGCGTTTAGGAAAGAGGGGAAAAAGTATGAATCAAAGCCAAGGGAACAGGAAAATTACGGTTTACGACACTACGTTGCGTGATGGGGCTCAAGGAGAAGGAATTCATTTTTCAACACTAGACAAGTTAAGTTATGTGAAGCGGATTGAGGAGATAGGGAGTCTTTATGTGGAAGCGGGCTGGCCAGGTGCTAACCCACGGGATGAGGAATTTTTTCAGTTAGTTCGTGAGTTGCATCTTCCTTATGCGCACATCGCCGCTTTTGGAAGCACTTGCAAAGTCAAGGAATCTCCGGAACGTAGCAATATTTTATTAAAACTCCTGGCTTCCGAGGCTAAAACGATTACGATTTTCGGGAAGTCATGGGACCTGCATGTTCGTGATGTCTTACGGACAACCCTTGAGGAAAATCTTCGTTTGATTCGGGAGTCGGTCGCCTTCTTGGTTCACGGTGGACGCGAAGTTTTTTTTGATGCCGAGCATTTTTTTGATGGATTTAAGGAAAATCCTGATTATACGCTGAAGTGTATCGCAGCCGCACTTGAAGGTGGGGCGACGACGACTATTTTATGTGATACGAATGGTGGCTGCTTGCCCGGTGAAATTGACCAAGGGGTTAGAGCAATCATGAAGGAATTTACGCCCCAAGAGCTGGGGATTCATGTCCACAATGATGGAGGACTCGCTGTCGCCAATTCCCTAGTAGCAGTGGAGGCTGGGGTAACCCAGGTTCAGGGAACCTGGAATGGCTTTGGGGAACGGTGTGGAAATGCCAATTTAAGTATCCTTATTCCTCTGTTACAGCTCAAAGGGGGATACCCGGTTGTTTCTGATGCGGCTTTGGCAAAGATCACTTCCTTTTCTCGCTTCGTCGCAGAGTTAACGAATGTACCCTTAGATGGAAAGCAGCCGTTTGTGGGGCGCAGTGCTTTTGCACATAAAGCGGGCATGCACGTGGATGCGATTCTTAAGAATGAGCGGACCTTTGAGCACATGAATCCCGCTTTGGTCGGAAATGAGCGGCGCATTTTAATCTCCGATCAGGCTGGGAAGGCTAATATATTGGAACGCTTGCGTCGTTTTGAGCCCGCAATGAGTAAAGATGACCCAAGGGTAGAGAAAGCCATGATCGAGATCAAAGCGCTTGAGCATAAAGGGTTTCAATTTGAAGCGGCTGAAGGCAGCCTTGATCTATTACTGTTGCGGATCTTAGGGGAGTACATTCCTCCCTTTGAACTCTTAGATTATCATGTCTGGAGTGATCCCTTGCGAGGCGAGCTTGATTCCGTTGCCGTAGTCAAGATTAAAGTCGGCGAAGAATCGTTACACATTGCTTCAGAGGGAACCGGTCCGGTGAATGCTCTTGATACAGCTCTGAGGCAGGCCCTCGTCAATTTCTTCCCGATTTTGGGAAAAAGTGAACTGGCAGACTATAAGGTGAGGGTTTTGGACGGCTCGCGTGGCACGGAATCCGTTGTGCGTGTTATCGTGGATACCCGCCTAGAGCAGGAAGATTGGGGGACCATCGGAGTATCTACAAATATCTTGAAAGCCAGTGCTCAAGCGCTGCTTGATGCGCTCAATTGGACTATTTACCGAGGGTCGCGAGACACTCCGCTTTAGCCTTTTCGGTCGTTTTGCCAAACCAGGGTTTAAAACCCTGATTCAAGCGGGCAGGGTAGAACACGAGTGAGTGGGAGGGCGATGCATCGTGCCCTTCCACTATAAACTATAATTAGGAAATAAACAGCTTTTCTCTATTACTGAGATAGGCTGTTTATTTCCTATTATTAATATTTTCCAGTCAGAGGGAAGTTGAAGGATGTCGAACTTGCGTACTAAAGGGGAAGATGCTACACTTATACGAAGTCAATAATCAGGACCAATAGGCTCAAGGCTAAATATTTATGGATGGAGGGGGAGGAAATTATGGCAGTTGGGCGAAATTCTTCAGGGACAGGAAGAATCGTGCTGCTCATCTTGATTGGTGCTGCCCTCGGGACTTTGCTCGGATTTGGCTTAGAAAAATACGGTATTTTTGCGTCGTTTTTGCAGCCGGCTGTCATTGATGTGCCTTCCCATACATACATAGATTTCTTTTTTTTCTCCCTTTCCTTTGGTTTTCGTTTAAGTATTACCATTGCGACGATTTTGGGAGCACTTGGGGGATATTTATTGTCAAGGAAGTGGTAAAATATGCTCGTACTTGCTTCTTCATCTCCTCGAAGGGCAATGTTGCTTGACGAAGGAGGCTACACCTTTAAAGTAGTCAAGGCTTCTGTTTCAGAAGTGTTGCCCGAAGGGACACCTCCGAAGACCGGGGTTCGACAGTTGGCAGTACGTAAAGCCAAAGCAGGTTTAACCCACTGGTTGGAACTGGGGGGGGACAAGCTGGATGTTGTGTTAGGGGCGGACACGATGGTGGTTCTAGATGCCCAAATTTTAGGGAAACCGACAACACCCGCAGATGCCCAAGATATGTTGCAAAGGCTTAGTGGAAGAACACATGCCGTTTTAACTGGCGTGGCATTAATGGACGGATCGGGAAGACTGATTGCGAACGTGGTAGAAACTGTTGTGCGTTTTCGCCAACTCGATTACTGTGAAGTTAAGGCGTATGTTGCCGGTGGGGAACCGATGGACAAGGCTGGGGCCTATGGGATTCAGGGGGGAGCAAGGAAATTTGTCGCTTCCATTCAAGGGTCATTGACGAACGTTATTGGTTTACCCATGGAATATCTCACGGAGCAGCTTAAGGCGTGGGGGATTGAGCAGATAGATATCACTTCACGCGAGGTGGATGATGGATTATCGGCGTTTGAAGGATTTACCGGTGGAACTTCTACCCCGTGAACGGCTTTATCAATTTGGTTCTGAAGTCTTATCTAACCGCGAAATTTTAGCGATTCTTTTGCGTACTGGTATCAAAGGAGAAAATGTCCTGACGCTGTCAGAACGCGTTTTGGCAGAGGTCGGTGGACTCTCTGGATTAGGAAAACTGACAGCTCATGAGCTCGCTCAACTACATGGTTTAGGGAAAGTCAAAGCGGCAGAGGTTAAGGCTGCTTTGGAATTAGGGCGTCGTTCAGTTTCCGTCGATCCAATGTCGAGACCCGTGGTCAATTCCCCGCAGGATGTGGCTCACATAGTGATGGAAGAAATGCGGTTTCTGGATCGGGAGCATTTTCGCGTTGTTTCTCTATCGACAAAAAATCATGTTCTGGGGATCAGCCCCATCTCGATTGGTTCGCTTAATTCATCCTTGGTTCATCCTCGGGAATGTTTTAAAGAAGCGATACGGCGCAACTCTAACGCCATTATTTTATTGCACAATCATCCCAGTGGTGATCCAACTCCCAGCCAGGAGGATATTGAG
Source organism: Desulfosporosinus sp. (assembly GCA_035560775.1). Classification (GTDB taxonomy): domain Bacteria; phylum Bacillota; class Desulfitobacteriia; order Desulfitobacteriales; family Desulfitobacteriaceae; genus Desulfosporosinus. The sequence continues at coordinate 7,554 of DATMYU010000343.1, read as the reverse complement.
GTAACCCGTCGCTTGGCAGAGGGAGGGAAAATCCTCGGGATTGAGGTACTTGATCATGTGATTATCGGAGATAACCGGTTTATCAGTTTGAAAGAGCGCGGGATCTTGTAGAAGTTCGATATTCGATATTCGATTCGTTGTTCAACCTTTGAATTCGATTCTGCGAATCGAAGAACGGATGAAGATTAAGGCTTTAATTATACTGCGAATTCTGTCGCTAATTATTCGAACATCAAACTACAAACTACAAACTAGAATGAGCATTATGGAAGGAGTTTTAGAAAACCATGTTTTTTAAGTTTTTTAGCAGGGATTTAGGAATAGATTTAGGAACCGCGAATACGTTGGTTCATGTTAAGGGAAAAGGGATCGTTGTACGGGAGCCCTCCGTGGTGGCAATGGATATAACGACTAAGACCGTTCTGGCCGTCGGTGACAAAGCCAAAGAAATGATCGGTCGGACTCCTAGTAATATCGTGGCTATACGCCCCTTAAAAGATGGGGTAATTTCTGATTTTAACGTTACACAAAAAATGTTGAAGTATTTTATTAGTCGAGCACTGGGGACCGAACACCCTTTTATACGCCCTCGTGTGGTTATTTGTGTGCCGTCCGGTGTGACCCCAGTAGAGGAGCGGGCGGTTAAAGAAGCAGCCTTGGCAGCCGGTGCGAAAGACCCGATTATCTTAGAAGAGCCCATGGCAGCCGCCATTGGCGCAGGGCTCCCGGTCAGCGAACCGACGGGGAACATGATCGTGGACATTGGGGGCGGGACAACGGAAGTCGCCGTTATTTCTTTGGGTGGGATTGTGACAAGCCGTTCGATCCGTGTAGCCGGTGATGAAATGGATGATGCTATTGTCGCACATATTAAGAGACGCTATAATCTGATGATCGGTTATCGGACAGCTGAATCACTCAAAATCGAAATCGGGTATGCTTACAAATTCGAATCTGCTATGTTCACGGTCCGGGGTCGAGATTTATTAACGGGACTTCCTAAAACGGTTGAAGTGACCTCGGAAGAAATTCAAGATGCTTTGCAAGAACCAGTCATGGCCATCGTCGATGCCGTGAAATCGTGTTTAGAAAAAACACCACCGGAATTGTCGTCAGACATCATGGATCGTGGTATCATGATGGCAGGTGGTGGTTCATTACTGCGCAATCTAGATCGGTTGATTGCGGATGAAACTGGTATTGCGGTGCACTTGGCGGAGGATCCACTGTCCTGTGTTGCTATTGGGACGGGGACTGTGCTGGAACATGCCGATATCCTTCGTAGAATCGCCGCCTCGCAAAAGAGTTAAGATTAGCGAGGAGAGGAATTAGGGTGGGGAAAAGAGTTAATGGAACGGGAATTGCGGTTCTCGTTTTCTTTCTGTTGCTAGGTGTGCTGATTAGTATCCGGTTAACAGGGCTGGGCAGTAATTTCCCCAACCCCATTGGGGGAGTCCTGCAAGGCGTTTTAAGCCCTGTAGAGAAAACGCTTCTGCAACTGGGGAATGGAATTAAGAGTAATTCCAAGGGGTTGTGGGATTTCCGAGGGGTACAGATTGAAAATGAAACCCTGCGCAAGAAAGTAGATCAGTTGACGGGTGATAATCTACAACTGAAGGAACAAGTCTTAGCCGGAATGCGTTATACAGAACTAGATCAGGGGCAGTTTCGAAACCCTGCACTCGATAAGTTTGAAAAGGTCGGGGCGACTGTCGTTAATCGCAACCCAACAGCTTGGTATCAGACGCTGACTTTAAATCGAGGAAGCAAGGATGGGGTTGCGCAGAATGACCCGGTCATTGGAGACTTAGGACTTGTGGGAAAGGTCGTTTCTGTCTCAGCGACAACCTCTGAAGTTTTAATGATACTTGACGGAGAAGGGCAAGTAAGTGCCCTAGTGCGTAATAGCACGGGGAATGGGACGTTTGGCATTGTGCAAGGGACCTATAAGCGTGGCTCTCGTTTAACATCGGAAGGAAATCTGCAAATGCTGTTTCTCCGAGAGGATGTTGTCAATGTTGGAGAACTAGTGTTGACGGCAGGTCGCGGTGGGGTTTATCCTCAAGATATTCCAATCGGAAAAGTGAAAGAGGTAAAACTCGATCCTTCGGGCTTGCTCAAAACCGCTTATATTGAACCATTGGTTAACTTTGACAATTTAGAAGAAGCTTATATTGTAAAAATGGTAGGGGGGAAATGATGCGTTATATTTTAATAGCGGTTATGTTTCTCCTATGCCTAATTTTACCAGGAACACTCTTTCATTTTTGGTCGTGGTCAGGGATTAAGCCGGATTTACTTATGCTCTTAACAATTTATATGGCCTTGCATCACCGATTGACTTCGAGCGTCTTATGGGGATTTGGTGCGGGTTTATTAGAAGATTTGTATTTGGGGCGTTATATCGGTATGTATACACTTAGCCTTATGGTGGTAGCTTTTTTGAGTTATTGGCTAGCGGAGCGCTGGTATCGAGAAAATTTCCTGATAACCCCGTTCATGGTCTTTTTAGTTACCGCGGCAGGACAACTTGTGGTTGCTTTCTTGAGCCTAGGAGCTGGACTCCCGTGGTCAATGGGGGATATTGGGCGGTTGGTATTTGGGGTCTCTTTGTATAATGCGGTTCTTGTTCCATTAACTTACCCGTTGATTCACAGGTCCTTTCTTCATGGCTGGTTGCGCTATCGACCCAGATATGAACGCTAGCGTTCATATCGCGATGTTCGATGTTCGTGGTTCGAATTAGGAATCTCAATTTCGTTCTTTGATTCGCAGAATCGAATTCACAATTCGAACCACGAATATCGAACCACGAACATCGCAAAAACGTATCGGAGAGGAGTTTTTGAATGTGGATGACAGAGAACGAAAACCTTATGTTCGTCGACTTTGGGGCTTAGGTATCGTAGTGGTGCTCGTTTTTTCGATTCTGGGCTTTAACCTCTGGCGTTTACAGATTGCCCAGGGTTCCTATTTCGCCGCCAAGGCTCAGGGAAACGCCATGCGGCTTGTGAAGATCCCTTCTACAAGGGGCAATATAATCGACAAAAATGGCAAGGTGCTTGTGACGAGTGTTCCGGAGTTTGTACTTAATTTAGACTGGATGGATCTGCAACAATCGAAAGACACTAATTGGAAAGATGTAGTTCGGCGATTAGCGGGTTTCATTAAAGCGAAAGAGTACTGGCCCAATCCCAATCAAACGGTTGATTCGATTGCTGAAGATATCTTTGCCAATATTCAGAATCACCAGTGGGAACGTTATCGCCCTGTCACGATTTTAGATAATGTCCCCCCAGATCTCCAAGCCATCATAGCTGAGCATCAGGAGGAGTTGCCGGGTGTGAGCGTGGAAGCCATACCAGTTCGTTACTATCCTGAAAACGTACTGGCTGGTCAAATCCTTGGCTATGTTCGTGAGATAGCGACTGAGGAGATTGACCGCTTCAATCAGAATACTGATGCGCAAAAAGCAGGTTTTGAGTACAAGCAGGGAGATTTGATCGGCAAGGATGGGATTGAGAAATCCTATGATTTCTGGTTGAGAGGAGTCGAGGGTGTTCAACAAATTGAGGTAGACAATAGCGCCCGTCCTATTTCTAAGAATGTGATCAATGCCTCAGTAGCAGGAAAGACAGTCCAACTGACGATTGACGCTGACTTGCAAAAGGCTGTGGAAGATAGTCTTGATGCGAGTATAGCGGCAATTCAACAGAGTAATCCGAAGGCTGGCGCCGGAGCAGCCGTGGTGATTGATGTCAATACAGGTAAGATTCTGGCCTTGGTTTCTAGGCCTGGGATGAATCCCAACGAATTGACGGGCAATTTTTCTCAGGCTGTGTCAGATAAGTATTTCACTAATAAACTAGGGCCATCAGCTGCCTTTAATCGGGCCTTGTCCGGTACGTATGCTCCGGGATCGGTCTTTAAGATGGTGACAGCGATGGCATCCTTAACACTCAAGCTGACGACTCCGTATGAACAGATTGATGATGTAATATCCTCTTTAGGAAGTCTAGCCGCTCAAAAAGCAGGTTTTCCAGAATGGGGAAATAATTATTTCGGCTTTGTTAATCTATATAAAGCTCTAGCCAAATCTTCGGATATTTATTTTGAAGTTATGGGACGCCGGGTTTTTGATGCCAGCCCGGAAGCCATTAAACAGATCGCCAATGAATTCGGGTTAGGTGTCGAAAGTGGTATTGATTTGCCTAACGAAGAAAAAGGAAATGCACCCTCCCCGGAATGGAGAAAAGCGTATAATGGTCCTAGATATGAAAAGGCACGCGATGATAAATTGGCTGAGATTGAGAGCAACTACGCTCCTAAACTGGCCAATGCTCCAGACGCTAAAGCAAAGCAGAAGCTGCAAGCCGCGAAAGACTCAGAGATTAATGCCGTTAATGTTGCGTACAAGAAAAATGTCTATGACTATGTTGAATGGCATGACTCTAATAGCTACAATAATTCCATTGGGCAAGGGGATGCCAGCTTTACCCCTTTGCAATTAGCTAATTACACAGCAACCATTGTGAATGGTGGAAAACACTTTCGTCCGTACGTCGTCGATAAATTATTAGATCCGATTACTGGGAAAACATTTCTAGAAAACCAACCCAAGGTTCTAAACCAAGTATCGGTTTCTCCAGAAATCCTAGATCAGGTTAAACAAGGGATGCGCGCCGTAGTGACAGGTAGTGGATCGAATGCTGGGACGGCTCAATTCATCTTCGCAGATCTACCGGAATTTACCGGTGGGGCTAAGACCGGAACTGCTCAACAAGGCAACGTCGGCTCGTCCTTAGAAAATGTATTCAATGGGATGTTTGTGGCATTTGCTCCCTACGATAAGCCTCAAATTGCTTTCGCTGGGGTCGTTGAATATGGTGAGCATGGTGGGGAGACAGCAGGTTACGTCGCCAAAGCAGCTTTTAAGAAGTATTTTGGTTGGTAGAGCGCGAATAGAAACTAAAAAACGAGGAAATTTGTCCTCGTTTTTTTAAATTGTAAAAAGGGAATTGGGACAGGCTTGTAGAATTTATTGAACAAGACAAGAGATAAGAGATAAGCGATGGGGGATTGTGCAGGTTGACACGGACTGAACATGTAGCAATTAAGGGTACCCGCGAAGGGTTGGTCCTGTACTTAGATTCGACTGTGGACTTTGAATTGCTAATGAATGAACTTGATAAGCTTTTAGAAGAATCCGTTCAATTCTTGCAAGGCGCGACTGTCCAGTGCTACGCTGGAGAAAAGAAATACACTAAGGATGAACACGCTGTGCTTTCAACTATCTTACGAAAACATCGATTGGAACTTACGGGATGGTTGACCACAGAAGAAGTGTACGTGCCCAGTAAGGCCCAACCCTATGCATCAGAGGACAGAGAAACACACCATTGGGAAGACGGGATGACGGAAGGAAACTGTCTCTTTGTGCAACGCACACTCCGTTCCGGAAAGAGTGTACAATTTGAGGGACATGTTATTGTGATTGGTGATGTTAATCCGGGCGCGGAAATTATTGCCACGGGTAATATCGTCGTTTTGGGTTCCTTCCGGGGGGTTGCCCATGCGGGAGCAAAGGGTGATCGGAATGCCTCAGTAAGCGCTTATCATCTTGCCCCTACACAATTGCGTATCGCAGACTTGGTTACTAGGGCGCCGGATGATGACGCTGACGGGAGGGGCCCAGAAATTGCCAGGATCAAAGATGACCAATTAATAGTAGATGCGGTTATAATGAATGGTCAGCGTGGCAAGGCTCGATAAAGGAAACTTACTCAAGGGAGTGGTAAACTCCATTGAGTGCGGTTAACCACTGGGTGAAGTTAAAGTAAAGGTAAAAGTTTAAGTTTATGGAGAAAGGCAGGTCTAAATATGGGTGAGGTAATCGTAGTAACGTCCGGAAAAGGGGGCGTAGGCAAGACAACAACATCCGCAAACATTGGCACTGGATTGGCCGCCTTAGGACACAAAGTTGTCTTAGTGGATACGGATATTGGACTGCGCAACCTCGATGTGGTGATGGGGCTCGAAAACCGCATCGTCTACGATCTTGTGGATGTGACTAGTGGGAATTGCCGTTTAAGGCAAGCGCTTATTAAGGACAAACGCTTTGAGAACCTTTTTCTGCTCCCAGCGGCACAAACAAAGGACAAAACAGCCGTCAATCCTGAGCAAATGAAACTCTTAGCCGCAGAGCTCAAAGAAGAATTCGATTTTGCGATCATTGATTGTCCGGCAGGGATCGAGCAAGGTTTTCGCAATGCGATTGCCGGTGCAGACCGAGCGATCGTCGTTTGTACGCCTGAGGTGAGTGCAGTGCGTGACGCGGACCGTATTATAGGCCTGTTGGAAGCGTCGGAGCTGATGAATCCGAAATTGATTATTAACCGGCTTCGTCCGGCAATGGTTAAACGTGGGGACATGATGGATATCGCTGATATTCTAGATATCTTGGCTATCGAACTTATCGGTGTAGTCCCGGAAGACGAGAGTATCGTGATTTCTACGAATCGCGGCGAGCCCGCTGTTATGGACATGGGATCAAAAGCAGGAGAGGCTTACCGCCGGATCACAAGACGGATTAAAGGCGAAGAAGTACCGCTGATGGACCTTGATGTACCCACAGGAATCATTGATAAACTTAAGAGACTCGTTGGCATACGATAACCGTTCGGTACGGAGAGGAGGAATCGTCCTTGTTAGAATTTATCAGCCGAATGCTTGGCAGGGAAAGTGACTCGAGCAAGACGGTGGCCAAAGAACGCCTTCGGCTTGTTCTCGTTCATGACCGTGCCAGCATTTCACCAGCCATGCTTAACAAATTAAAGGAAGAATTGATCCAAGTTATATCTAAGTATATGGAAATTGACGAGGCTGCTCTTGAGGTCAATCTTTGTCAGGATGATCGCGATGTAGCTTTAGTGGCCAATATTCCAGTCATGAAGATGAAGCGAGATTACGCAACTAAGGGTTAGCAGAATTAGTAGGGTACGATGCATCGTGCCCTAGGTTCCCATAGTTGTTTTAGGCTTGCAAAGCCGGGTGGACTAAACTACCCGGCTTTTGAAGCGCCCAAGCCCATCCCTAGCTTTGGGCACTTGTCTGAGATGTGCTATAATGAATTTATTCTTAGAGATATTCGGTTTAGAGGGGAATTATAATCGTGGATAGACGAACATTGAAAAACATGGACTTTTTATTCATATTAGTTACGTTGCTGTTATTAGCAGCGAGTCTTTTCATTTTAAGCACAGCTTCGATTAATGTGGATAAGACAAGTCCACTGCATTATTTCAAGGTGCAAGCCTACTGGATTATGAGCGGAATTGGCATTGCCGGAGTTCTCGCCGCAATCGATTATCAAAAATGGCGACGTTTGCGGTGGTGGATTTATGGTATTAATATTTTCTTGCTCATGCTAGTGATCATTTTTGGGAGTACGGTCAAAGGGGCGACTCGCTGGATTCCAATCACCTCAACTATTCAAATCCAACCCTCTGAATTTGCCAAAATATTTATCATTATCACTCTCGCCGACTTCTTAGC
>DATMYU010000342.1:0-6334 GCA_035560775.1 Desulfosporosinus sp. | reverse complement strand
GTATTATGATAGGGAAGTGGCATCACTGTTGGTTTCAACAACATCAAAAGAATTTCGTTCAGGATTTGTATCTGTAATCGGGAGGCCGAATGCTGGAAAATCGACCTTGCTTAATCATTTGTTGGGTCAGAAAGTACTCATTATGTCGGATAAGCCTCAGACTACTCGTAACCGCATTCAGTGTATTTTAACGGAGGAACGTGGGCAAATTGTCTTTTTGGATACTCCAGGGATTCATAAGCCTAGGCATAAGTTAGGGGAGTATATGGTCGGTAAGGCCAAGGAATCTATGCGTGATGTGGATGTTATTCTTTATATGGTGGATCTTACTGCCGAATATGGTCCAGGCGAAGAGTATATTATCGAGATGCTCAAGCAAGCTAAGAGTCCGTGTGTACTTGTCTTTAATAAGGTCGATTTGTTAGTTTCAAAAGAAATGTTAATGCATAAAATTCAGAAATATTCTGCTCTTGTTGATTTTAAAGCTGTTGTTCCAATTTCGGCTAAAACAGGGGAAAACACGGATGAACTGTTGAATGTGATTTTTGCTGAACTCTCTAAAGGTCCCATGTATTATCCAGAAGATGAAGTGACCGATCAACCGGAACGGTTTATCATGGCGGAATTGGTGCGCGAAAAAGTGCTCCAGTTGACTCACGACGAAATTCCTCATTCAATCGCTGTTGTGATCGAAGAGGTAGAACAAAAAAAGACTCTTGTTAAAGTGAGAGCTTTGATTGTGGTTGAGCGTGAATCTCAAAAAGGGATCGTTATTGGGGCTGGTGGTAAAGCACTCAAAGAGATCAGTAGCTTGGCCCGTCTGGACATTGAGGCATTGTTAGGTAGCAAGGTGTTTTTGGAAGTTTGGGTTAAGGTTAAGAAAGATTGGCGTAACCGTCCTGATAGCTTGCGCAATTATGGGTATGGAAAGGAGCGGGAATGATGACGAAGACAAATTTTGCAGGAAAGATCGATCATACGTTATTAAAACCGCAAGCCACAGAAAAGGATATTGTGGCGCTTTGCCATGAGGCACAAAAGTACAAGTTTGCAACTGTTTGTATCAACCCGACCTATGTGCAAGTGGCGGCAAAAATTCTACACGGTACAGGAATCGGTGTTGCTGCTGTTGTGGGGTTCCCGTTGGGGGCAACTTTTACAGAAGTTAAAGTTATGGAAGTCTTCATGATTAAAGCACATGGTGGCAAAGAAGTGGATATGGTGATCAATATCGGATGGGCAAAATCCGGAAATTGGGAAGCTGTCGAGCAAGATATTGTCCGAGTGGTCGAAGCAGCTCATAGTTGCGGATTAATAATAAAAGTCATTATCGAAACCAGTTTACTCACGGAAGACGAGAAGAAAACAGTCTCTGAGATTGTTAAACTTTCGGGAGCAGACTATATTAAGACCTCGACGGGTTTTGCTGTAGGGGGAGCTACTGTAGAGGATGTACGTAACCTTAAAGCGTGGGTCGGAGATGACGTGAAGGTTAAGGCGTCGGGCGGAGTGAGGTCTAGGGAGTTTGCCCTGGAGCTTGTGGAGGCCGGGGCGGAACGGTTGGGGACTAGCTCTGTACTTGGCTAACTATGTATAGAGAGATAATAGATAACACAAAATAGAAAGGGTGAGAGCGTGGCCGTTTACCATGCGGACGCGTTAGTGATACGTAGCCGTGAATTTGGGGAGTCGGATCGGGTGCTCACTCTTTTTTCTCGTGAGATGGGGAAGCTTCAGGCTGTGGCAAAAGGGGTGCGTAAACCTAAAAGTCGTCAGAGGGCTGGGGTTCAGTTGTTTACCTATGGGGATTTTTTAATTCATAAGGGGAAAACTCTGGATACTGTGAGTCAGTGTAGTCCTAGGGAGAGTTTTGCGTTTCTTTGGAATGATCTTGATCGGTCGTTTGCGGCTACGGGTATTGTTGAACTTTTAGATATCTCGACGGATAAGGGGCAGCCGAATCCGGAGCTTTTTGCTCTTTCTTTGACTTGCTTATTTCTTCTGGAACAGTTTGATCCGTTTCTTGTGCTTTGCGCATATGCTTTGCGGTTGATGACTCTGTTGGGATATCGTCCACTTTTAGGGGAATGCGCGGAATGCGGTGTTAAGGTGAATGGCGATCGTTTGTTTTTTAGTTCTGATGCGGGTGGTACACTTTGTGGTGATTGTCGGGAGAATTATGCTGGGCGGTGGATTAGGGCGGGGAGTATTGCGTTTATGCGTCAGTTGATTCGAGTGGATATCACTAAGATTGATCGTTTGCGTTGGAGTGCTTGGATGCAACAAGAGATTTTGGAGACATTACGGCTTTACTTAGAGTATAAATTCGAAAGGCCGCTTAAGGCTTGGAGGATGGGTAGCTTAAATCGGGACGATTTGGGATGATAGATTGACTGAAAGGTAGGGTAATAAAATGAGTGAAGCGTTATGGACAGAACTTGAGAAGATGGATGTTTTGCGCGAGCGGATGGGGATTGGGTATGAAGAGGCTCGTACGGCCCTAAATTTGGCTGAGGGTGATGTGGTAAAGGCTTTGGATAATTTAGAGAAAGCCCAATATGGGGAAGAACTGGGTTGGGAGCTTGCCGATCGAGGGCATAGAATTTGGGACGGTGTTAAAGAGAAGTTGGGAAGCTTTAACAATACTACGGTTAGTCTTAAAAAACATGATACTACGATTGTCAGTCTTGCAGCTCCTTTGGGTTTGGCACTAGCGTATACGATTTGGCGGAAGCCAGGCTTGCGGATGCTTGCTCTTGTCGGTGCAGTAGGGGCAGCTATCAATCATTATGAGCTGGAAGTGGCTAACAAGGATGAGACAGCATATGAGGATGAGGCTTTTAACTTCACTCCGGATAAGGAATATTAAGGGAATTGGTTTGACACACCCTCTTCCTACGCATATAATTAATTCAATCGAAAAAGCTAGAGGACGTTTCCTTGCTTAGATCACGTGCAAAGGCAAAGATATTTACTCTTAGTGTTAATGCAATGACGGGAAAAAAGTTCGCGACAACTCTTTTTAGCGAGTTCGGGTAGGTGGAAGCCGAATGAGAGAAGCGGATGGGGTAGCTCCGAGCATGAGAAACAAAGTGGACCCTGAGGGGTCAAACAGGGTGGAACCGCGGGAACAAGCTCTCGTCCCTGTAGCTTAAATGCTACGGGGGTGAGGGCTTTTTATTTTCTAGTACTATAAGTAGAGGCACGATTTCTCGTGCCCGCGTTGTATCATTTGTTGTAGTAATTGTGTCTGTTCTACGGCAAGGGCACGATTATCGTGCCCCTACTATGATTATTGGTCGTAAGTCTGTAAGTCTTCGGATAAACATTATTTTAGAATCAATGAAATAATACTTGGGAGGTTAAACTATGAAGTTTCAAGACATAATCCTTACCCTCAATCAGTTTTGGGGAGAACAAGGGTGTATTATTGCCCAACCCTATGATGTGGAAAAAGGGGCCGGTACGATGAATCCAGCGACCTTTCTCCGCGCTCTTGGACCGGAGCCTTGGAATGTGGCCTATGTTGAGCCGTCACGCCGACCAACGGATGGACGGTATGGGGAAAACCCCAATCGCCTGCAGCATTATTTCCAATACCAGGTTATTCTCAAGCCGAATCCAGACAATGTTCAGGAACTATATCTGCAAAGTCTGGAACGGATGGGGATTAATTCTAAGGAGCATGATATCCGGTTTGTCGAAGACAATTGGGAGTCTCCGACCTTGGGAGCGTGGGGGCTTGGTTGGGAAGTCTGGTTAGATGGCATGGAAGTGACCCAGTTCACCTATTTTCAACAGTGCGGTGGTATTGACTGCAAACCAGTTTGTTCTGAAATCACCTATGGACTGGAGCGACTGGCAACATATATTCAAACCAAAGATAGTGTATACGATATTGAGTGGGTCGGGGACATCACCTATGGTGATATCTATCTGCAAAGCGAAATCGATTACTCGCATTACAACTTTGAAGTAGCGGATATTGAAGCGTTGCAGATTTGGTTTGATATGTATGAGCGTGAGGCGAAGCGGGTCGTGGAAAAGGGCTTGGTGCTTCCGGCCTATGACTATGTGTTGAAGTGCTCTCATACCTTTAACCTTCTGGATGCTCGTGGGGCCATCAGTGTGACGGAACGCACAAGTTATATTGCCCGAGTGCGTGTGCTGGCTCGTCTATGTGCTCAGGCTTATGTGGAGCAGCGAGAGAGACTAGGTTTCCCAATGCTCAAGACAAATTCTGTGAAAGAGGTGGAGTAAGATGGCAAACGATTTTTTGCTTGAAATAGGAACAGAAGAAATCCCAGCTAAATTCTCCCCGGGGGCGATGACCCAGTTGGAAGAACAAGCGCGCAAACGCTTTGCTGAGCTACGCTTATCCTATAAAGATGTAACGATCTACGCTACTCCTCGGAGACTGGCACTTTTGGTAACCGGGCTTGAGGAAAAGCAAGATGATTTAAATATGGAAGTCAAAGGACCGGCTGTCAAGGCGGCCTATGATGCAAACGGTGCTCCAACCAAAGCTGCCCAGGGCTTTGCCAGAGGGCAGGGTGTGACAGTGGAAGACCTTTTTGTACAAGAGGTTAAAGGTGTGCCTTGTGTGTTTGCTCGTAAATCAGAAACGGGGATTGAGACCTTAACAATTCTGCCTCAACTCGCCCAGGATCTTATTGCTGCGCTGCATTTTCCCAAGCCGATGCGCTGGGGAGACCTGGATTTCCGTTTTGCACGTCCTATTCGCTGGATCGTTGCGCTTTATGGAACAGAGGTCGTACCGTTTGAGCTTGTTGGACTGGAGTCCGGACGTGTCTCGCGCGGGCACCGAACGCTGGCGACAGAACTTGTGGTATTAGGCCAACCGTCCGATTATTGCGAAGCCTTACGTAAAGCCTATGTCATCGTTGATCCAGAGGAGCGAAAGAGTGAAATTCAAGCCCAAATCAAAGTTCTTGCAGAGAACGTTGGTGGTGAGGTGCCTGAAGATGAGGAGCTTCTGGGTGAAGTCATCCATCTTGTGGAGTACCCGACCGCTTTATTGGGCGAAGTGGCCCCTCGCTACATGCACCTGCCGGAGGCCGTGATTACAACCCCGATGCGGGAGCATCAACGGTATTTCCCAGTACGGGCGAGCGACGGCAAACTTTTGCCCTATTTTATTACAGTGCGCAATGGGGATACATTTGCCTTAGACACTGTGAAAGCTGGGAATGAAAAAGTGTTGAAAGCCCGTTTGGAAGATGCGGCCTTTTACTATCGAGAGGATCAAAAGGTTCCATTGTCAGAGCTGGTTCCAAAATTAGGGAAAATCGTCTATCACGAGAAATTGGGTACGGTTGAGCAACGAGTAGAACGCTTGCGCGGCTTGTCTCAGTTCATGGCAGAAAAGCTGGGATTCGGGGGAGCGGGGCAAGAAGCAATTGATCGAACGGCCTATTTGGCGAAAGCGGATCTTGTAACCTTAATGGTCAGTGATTTTCCGGAACTGCAAGGGATCATGGGGGCGGATTACGCCAAAATCAGTGGGGAGAAACCAGAGGTCTGTCGGGGGATACTCGAACACTATCAACCACGTTTTGCAGGGGATGAGTTACCTGCATCCGATCCGGGCCGTGTGGTCAGCATTGTGGATAAACTGGATGCGATTGTTGGAGCGTTCAGCATCGGAATTCAGCCTACTGGATCCCAAGATCCCTACGCGTTAAGACGTCAGGCACAAGGGATTGTGGCCATTCTCTTAGATTCTGGATGGGAGATATCCCTCACCGAGCTGTTGCGCGAATCCTATCGCTATTTCACAGAGCAGGGGACATCGCCGTTGCCAATTGAGGAGATATTGCCATTATTACAAGATTTCTTTCAACAACGGCTTCGTTTTGTGCTTCAGGAACAAGGTCTGCGCTATGATACTGTGGAAGCGGCATTGTCGAGTGGAAGCGATGACCTTAATCGCGCAATGAAACGGGCCCAAGTGCTTTCTGAAAAGAGGAATGAAGAGCCCTTTATTGCGTATGTCCAAGCCTATACCCGCTGCTTTAACCTAAGCAAGAAGGAAGTACTTCTTGCTATAGATCCAGTCTTGTTGTTGGATGCGACCGAAATAGCCCTTGAAAATGCGATAGCCTCGCGCATGGCACGCTTTGATCAAACCCTGGCAATGGGAAATTATGAGATGGCCTATACTCTAGCTGAGGAACTTGTCTCTCCCATTGAAGCCCTCTTTCAAGCAGTTATGATTATGGTGGATGATGAAGCTTTGAAACGGAACCGTCTGGCTTTACTGGGACAGTGTGTGGTGATGCTGAGCTGTTTAGGTGATTTAAGCGTTTTGTCT
>DATMYU010000341.1:0-3991 GCA_035560775.1 Desulfosporosinus sp. | reverse complement strand
ATACTTATCTAGTTACCGATAAATACTATGAAAGGAGAAAAACTCAATGACACAAAAAGAGCAATTGATGATTAATGCAATTTTAGAGTCTGTTGGACTGGAATCAATTAAGTCTACACAGCACAAAAGACTAGTTCATGAAGAATAAGTAGTTACAGAAAGGGTGCGGTATTTTGACCCAGATTCTAATCCTATATTGTAACCTAATTAGCTTGAACTCATTCAGTGACCAAATCTAAAAGCGGGTTTCTTAAAATTTTAAGAAGCTCGCTTTTATACTTGGAACTAAAATTATAATGTAGAATGGAGTGGAAGAACTTATGACGTTATCTGTACTTGGAATTGCCTGTAGCCCACGGCGCAATGGCAACACAACCCGGTTAATCCTGGAAGCAATGGATTCAGCTAAGGCTGAGGGCCATACGACTGAATTGGTTTACCTAACAGATCTAAAAATAAATCCCTGCCAAGGATGCGGTGCCTGTTCTGATAAAGGAATATGTGTAATAAAAGACGATATTCCCAAACTCCAAGCAAAGCTGATCCACGCTGATCGCCTAATCCTTGCTGCACCTATTTTTATGATGTCACTAAATGCCCAAACTAAAATCATAATTGACCGTATGCAAACCTTTTGGGCTCTCAAATACCTGCATCATCAGACACTAGTAAATCCATCTGGGTTCGAACGTGTCGGTCTTTTCCTTAGCGCGGCTGGAACCAAAAAACCAGATGTGTTTGATTGTGCCGAAAAGTCTATTAAGACTTTCTTTCATATGTTAGATATACGTTATGCTCAACCTTGCCTGTATAGCGGGATTGATAAAGCCGGTGAGATTAATGAACATCCAACAGCCTTTGTCGAGGTACGCAAGGCTACTCAGGCTCTGTTGAAATACTAGTCAGAAAGTATAACTAAATGTTGTATACTTTCTGGAAGCATAAGCGCAACTAGGCGGCCGGCGCCTGTGCCTGACAGAATGAATAATACGTGCGAAGACAGTGTCTTCGGGCACCAGCCAAGTTTTCTTTATAATAATTCGTAAGAACTTAACTTGTATAATCGATCGAAGTGTATGCTATACTATTGGAGACTGCATTGCTGTATGCTGGAAAGGAACTGTGCCTCATGCTACCATCTTCAAGACTGATGAGTGTCCCCAAAATCGCGATTGTTACAGACAGTACGAGTGATTTGGATCCGGAAATGATTCAGGAATTTGGGATCGAAGTCTTGCCTTTGCACATTGTCTACCAAGATCGTGAATATCTCGATCGAGTTAATATCAGTCCAGATGAAGTTTATGACAATATGGATATTGAAGTTCCCACAACATCGCTGCCTTCACCGGCTGAAATATCCAATTTGTTTGGTCGCTTAAGAGATGCACAGGTCACGCACGTTCTCACAATGCATATCTCCAGTGGGTTAAGTGGAACCTATGAAACCGTATCTCAGGTGGCACAAGAGTATAAAGAGATGGTCATTGAAGTGTTGGATTCAAAATCGCTTTCTATGGGATTGGGTTTTCCAGTTCTAGAAGCAGCCCGTCAACTACGCCGCTCAACGGATTTTCAGAATGTGATTAAAGTAGCTAAGAACGTTTTGCAACAAACTAAACTCTACTTTGTGCTCTCCACATTAGAATACCTAAAACGCGGTGGTCGAATTGGGTACGTATCGGGCACTATTGGTGAGCTCTTGAATATTAAACCGATTATTACTATTAATTCTGAAGGTAAATATATTACCTTCGCGAAAGTCCGAGGTAGAGAACAATCGCTGAAGAGATTATTTGATATTTTGGCGGAAAGTACTCAGGGTGAGCTCTATAACGTAGCGATTGTCCATGGAGGATCTGAGCTAGAAGGACGTAAACTTTGGCAGAAAGCTCGCCAACTCCCTAACATTAATGAATTGTTATTTAATCAAATTAGCCCAGTGATGGGGGTTCATACGGGTCCCGGACTGGTCGGGATCATAATTTCCCCGGTTCTAGTACCTCAGTCTTAGACTGAGGTACTATTTTCGGTGTCGTTTATATCCATCTGTCCTATCCGTTTGGAGTATGCTATACTCACTAAAAGGGAACATTATCCACTATTTCTGCTCCTGATTAGAGTACATAAAAGGAGGATTGTCAGATGAAGACTCAAGCTATTCAAGATCGCTACCGCTTATGGTCGGAAAACCCCTACTTTGATGAAGAAACACGGCAAGAGCTCGGACAGATCACCGATCCACAAGAAATTGAGGAACGCTTCTATACAGATTTAGAATTTGGCACAGGTGGTTTAAGAGGAATTATTGCAGCAGGTACAAATCGGATGAATAAATATGTCATTCGGAAAGTAACCCAAGGGCTGGCTGAATGTGTTTGTGATCATGGGCAGGAGGGTATGAAACGTGGCGTGGTTATTGCCTATGACTCTCGGAAATACTCCCCAGAATTCGCACTCGAAGCAGCCTTAGTTCTTGCTCAAAACGGAGTTAAGGCGTATCTCTTTGATGCGCTTCGACCCACACCGGAACTTTCGTTTGCAGTCCGACAGTTGCACGCGTTAGCAGGTATTGTTGTGACAGCGAGTCACAACCCCAAAGTCTATAACGGTTATAAAGTATACTGGGATGACGGGGGACAGGTGCCTCCGCTGAAAGCGGATCAAATTCTTGCCCGCATTGAAGCCCGTGAGAGTTGGCTGGGGATTGAGCCCATGTCCCTGGAAACTGCTAAAATGAGTGGACTACTTGAAATCATCGGTGAAGAAGTCGATCAACCATACCTGGCCCGTGTCTTGAAACTTGCCCTGCACCCTGATCTCGATGCCCAAAAAGGAGGGGAACTCCGTATCGTTTATACGCCCTTGCACGGAGCAGGGAATATACTCGTCCGAAGGGCTTTAGCTAAACTTGGTTTTTCTTCGGTCACCGTCGTATCCGAGCAAGAGCTCCCCGATCCAGAATTCACAACTGTCCCGTATCCTAATCCTGAAATCCCAGCAACGTTTGACCTTGCTCGAAAATATGGGATGGAATTAAAGGCTGACCTCCTCTTGGCCACTGATCCGGATGCTGATCGTTTGGGCGTGGTCTTACGTGATCCTCAAGGAGAGTATGTACAGCTCACTGGAAATCAAATTGGAGTATTGTTAACTTACTATATACTATCTCAAAAAAAGGCCCTAGGGACCCTTCCGCAAAACGCAACGATTATTAAAACAGTAGCCTCAACCGATCTGGCGGATGAGGTTGCTCGTTCGTTCAATGTCCGCGTAGAAAACGTGCTTACTGGCTTTAAATTTATAGCCGAAAAAGAAAAAGAGCTGGAAGAAAGCGGCCAGGGAACGTTTCAGTTCGGTTTCGAAGAGAGTTACGGGTATCTGGCTGGCGATTTCGTTCGGGATAAAGACGCGGTTATCGCCTCAGTCCTCTTAGCAGAAGCGGCTCTATATTATCGACATCGAGAAGGACGTACCCTTCTCGATGTCCTTGAGCTTATCTATGGACAATTTGGGTACTACCTAGATGAGCAAGAGTCTCTCGCGTTGGAAGGTATCCAAGGCAAAGAAGAGATTGCGCGGATTATGAACTCACTTAGACTAGCAGAGATTCCTGAGTTGGGTGGAATTCCTATTTGGAAATTAGATGACTATGAACAACGAATCGGTAAAGATATTTCCACAGGAGAAACATACCCACTCACGCTTCCCCCTTCAAATGTCTTGCGCTTCTCCTTTAACGGTGGTGGATTCGTCATGGTACGCCCCTCTGGTACTGAACCTAAAATTAAATTTTACTTTTCAGTAAAAGCAGATACTCTGCGAGCGGCAGAAGACGCCCTAAACAAGGTGAAAAAGGATGTCATGAACCGCGTAGCTCAAATACGATCTGTTTGATGCGAATTGAAAGCATGAGAAAAGGCTTTATGTTTGCCTCCCCAAAATACGCATTACCCGAAACGGACTTTTTGAAGTCCGTTTCGTTGTTAAC
>DATMYU010000340.1:0-2808 GCA_035560775.1 Desulfosporosinus sp. | reverse complement strand
GTTAATATCTCCTCTAATGATGGTTATTATAGCGTGAATAGTGTTCCTGTTTGGGATGTTGGTCCATTTAACGAAAAGGATGATTATTGGAATACTTCAAGCACTAAGAGATACCTGGGACTACTCAGGGTATGGAAGTCTTGCTAGAGGAAATGGTGAGGAATGGGAAGCAAAGAACAATTATAAGCCTTTTAAATAGGGCTTTTTTGTTTACATAGGGATATTTACTGTTATAACTTCTTAAAAGTGTTTTTGTATAGTCGGGCTCCATTTGGGCACCACAAAAAATCAAGTCCTGTATTTTAATTTCTAACAACCATACGCATTTTTCTTTTTTCAGCCAGTATACAGTCTTATCCTGCCAGCACATCCGTAGCATTGTTCCAATTCAGACCCCAAAAATGTGAGTGGAATATAGATACTCGATTTGCCGTTATGCAATTACCCTCCGCTCCTTTGGCTTCCTTTATTCCTTTTTCCGTAGCTGCCATGATGATTAAATCCGTTTCCTCTAACCCGTCAAGCTGACTTTCGAACTGACGGCGGCGCGTTGTCTTTTCTGCAGTGAATATTTCGGTGTGACAGAGCCGTCGATTGATGGCTCTCGCGGAGCATATTATTCATGCAGCGGTATCGGGGAAAAGAATTGGTCTACCGATATGTGAAACAAGGTAACAAGCTCATAGAAAACCTGAATGTGCGAATTTGTGGCGTGTTTGTTTCCGTTTACCGTCTATTTACTTTGGAATTTTATAATCAACTTGAAAATACCGATCAGGTAATTTTAAGGATGATAGGAAGGAAGCGGATAGATGAAGCAAACACCAGTTGTACAACTACAACATGCAACCAAAAGAATTAGAGGAAAGAATATTGTTGATAATCTTTCTTTTGATGTTCCAGCCGGAGAGGTATTCGGCTTTTTAGGCCCTAATGGAGCAGGAAAGACAACCACCATCCGCATGATGGTCGGACTAATAAAAATTAGTCAGGGCGATATTATGATCAAGGGACACAGCATCATAAAAGACTTTAATAAGGCAATTCAAAATGTTGGGGCTATTGTTGAGAATCGTGATCTATACAAGTATTTGACAGGGTATCAGAACTTGAAGCATTATGCGCGAATGGTGCCCGGTGTTTCCGAAGCCCGAATTAACGAGATCGTGGAACTCGTCGGATTAAAGGACAGGATTCACGAGAAAGTCAGAACCTATTCCCTTGGGATGCGTCAGTGGCTGGGCATTGCACAGGCACTGTTACACCGTCCGTCACTTCTGATTTTGGATGAACCCACGAATGGACTTGACCCTGCGGGGATTCACGAACTGCGCAATTATTTGAAAAGACTTGCTCACGAAGAAGGTGTTGCCGTTTTCGTTTCCAGTCATTTGCTTTCAGAAATGGAATTGATGTGTGACCGTGTAGGTGTTCTGCAAAATGGAAAGCTGATCAGCATCCAAAGCATACAGGACTTTATCCATAAAGGCGGGGTTTCTCGTGTGTGTGTCACCGTGGAACCGAACCAAACGGAGCAGGCGAAACGGCTGATTGCCACTTTGAACAAAACCGCTTTACCGACAGGACACAACGGGCAATTGCTGATTCAGATGAATAAGGACGAAATTCCAGCGGTAAACAAGCTATTGATGAATGCGGGCATTGCGGTGTATAGCATTCAAATGCAGGAGCAGACCCTTGAAGATAAATTCTTGGCAATGACGGAGGATAAAAAATGAGAGGATTAGTTGCCAACGAAAGCATGAAAATATACAGCCGGAAACTCACCTGGATTCTGCTGTTCCTGCTGGTCGCCATCACCATAGGTGCATCCATTGCCGGTAAGGTCAGAGACAAGGGTTCCGGCGATTGGCAGGCTGAAACGACGCAACTTGTGCAGCAGTATGAGGAACGCTTGAAAATTACCGAGCTATCCCCTACATTACACACAGACACTGAAAACAAGCTGAAAATTGCAGAGTATCATTTAGAGAACGACATTCCTCCTGTCAAAAACAATCCTTGGTCGGCGATGCTAAGTTTTTCCGGCTTAGTGGAAATGGTAATGGTAATGGTCTTTGCAATTGTCATTGCTGCCGATATGGTGGCTGGAGAATATTCGGCAGGCACCATGAAGCTCCTGCTGATTCGTCCCCACAGCCGTTCTAAAATCCTGTTTTCAAAATATATCGCCGTATCACTGTTCGCAATCGTTATGCTGAGCCTTTTGGTTGTGTGTGGGTATGCCACAAACGCTTTGTTTTATGGAACGGGCGGCGTTCATGCCACTGACTTGTTCTTAAACCAGCAGGGACAAATTGTACAGCAAAATGTCCTGATGCAGGTGCTTAAGATGTACGGCTTGAGTATTTTTCCGGTCATGGGTTATGTGACACTTGCTTTTGCTGTTTCAACAATTTTGCGCAACAGCGCCTTGGCTGTCGGAATCTCGTTATTTATTATGATAACGGGCAACTCCATGATTGAAGCCACAGCTAAAATATCATGGTTGAAATACTTGCCTTTGCCAATAGCGACATTAGCCTTTACATCTTCCATCTTCCGGCCAGACCTGAAATGACGCTGGGCTTTTCAATCTCTGTGTTGCTTGGCTACATTTTCACACTGTGAAAAACAGACGGTAGAACGCCGTAATGGCAGAAGGTGCATCTGCTAATTTCACAAAAATGCCTGAAGTGGATAGCGAGAAAACCCCAAAAAATAAAACTAGATACGAAGAAAATTGCGATTTCACTTAAAAAGCTCCTTCTGTTTGTATTACATAAAAGACATCGTGCGGTATAATGT
>DATMYU010000339.1:0-4260 GCA_035560775.1 Desulfosporosinus sp. | reverse complement strand
ATTTTCATCTTTTTATATAAAATCACCACTTCAGCTCCCTTCCGTGAACTAACTCAAATCCCACTCTAAGTAAGATATGAAAAATAACGCCTTTCAGTACTTTCCTAAGCCTGATTGGGACTGTATGAATCCCCTCCCCTCGCTTGGATTCATACCCTATGATTTTATGAACAGCTAGAAAGTGTGCTAAAATCAATCAACAGAGATTATATATTTGAAAGCCCACCGCTTCCCTGGTATCTATGGCTACCCTCATTTTACAAAAGCCCTTGAGTCCGATGGTTCGCCGAGCAAAAGTCGGGATTTTGAGCAAAGGGAAAGGAATGAATCATAACTATGAAACTTATCGCTATTAACGGCAGTCCACGAAAAACTTGGAATACCGCAACCTTATTGAACAAGGCTCTTGATGGAGCCGCTTCACAAGGAGCAGAAACTGAACTGATTAATCTTTATGAATTGAATTTTAAAGGCTGCATCAGTTGTTTTGCCTGTAAAAGGAAACATGGTGTACATGGTAAATGTGCCCTGAAAGATGACTTGACAGGAGTTCTTGAAAAATTAGAAACCGTGGATGCTCTTATCTTTGGTTCACCTATCTACTATATGAACATCACTGCTGGCATGACTGCCTTTCTGGAACGCTTTTTATTTTCACATAGTATCTATAGCGCAGAAATACCAACGGTTTTCCCCAGAAAAATCCAATCCGGGTTTATTTATACTATGAACGCAACAGAAAAAGTACTTGAGGAATTTGGAGTTAAACAAAATCTAACCTTGCGTGAAGCTATGATCGCCAAAACCTTAGGGAAGCCATTGACCTCTTTATATAGCAGCAACACTTATCAATTTTCAGATTATGACCAATATGAATCCTCTATGTTTTCAGAAGAGGCGAAAGCCAAACATAGAGCAGAACAATTCCCCATTGATTGCCAAAAAGCTTTTGACATGGGCCTAGCACTCGCCTCTCATACCTAATAAGGTAGGGCTTCCTCCGTCCGGTTGCTTTCGTACAGGTATTCTCCGATCCCCAGCGGCGCGTAGCCGGGATTCTTGAAAATCATCCCCCGCTAGCTTTCGGTCATCCTTTCGTATTGCTTCGGGGATTCTCTGAACAGCGCCACAATTGCGCTGGCGGGGCAGCGTTGCCTTTTTTATGTCTGCCATTTCAATGGCCTCCTTCACTCCCCAACAAAAAAGACCTCATATCACGATTAGAATGATATGAGGCCCCAATTTCATGAGTTTCAATTATAGATCACATTTTTATCATAGGTATACCCAGCAAAGTCTAAAAAATTCGCAACTTTGGTTTTTGGCCCTACGTTCACATCTTTCAGTACTTCTTCCTTAAAAACGTTGTACCCCGTGCGGTCAACGATATAACCAACATGTTCTTTAGGCAGTGAGCGGTCGATATGCTGATCAATATAGCTATAAAGATTTTCACATAGTTTCAAGACTACTTCACGTTCCGCCCATTCCAAAAAACCTGCAGCTAGACGAGGATTCTTCTTCCCTGTTCGGCCCATAATCACAACCCGGAAATATTGCCCTCCGCGAGTCCAAGCGGCTGTCGGGCATTTCAAAACACACTCTCCGCAGCCGATGCAACGTGAGGCATCCCGTTTCACCTTGTTATTAACAAATGAGAGGGCTCCAGTCGATACCTTGTGGCAATTTTTAACACAAGCTTGGCAGCCAATGCAACGAGGCGCATCATAACTAGGCTCGACTTGACCAAGAATTCCGATATCCTGCATGTGAGCTTTAATGCAGTCGTTTGGGCAACCAGTGACTGCTATTTTTACATGCGGATTATTCGGAAAGATAATTTTCTCAATATCCTTAGCTAAAGCAGTCGTATTAAAAACTGCATTAGAACAGACTTTATTGCCGATACAGGCGACGACATTACGCGTTCCCGCTGAAGGATAGCCCTGAGAGGGTTCATCGATCTTCACACCAATCTTAACCTCTAGTTCTTCAATAAGCGGAGCTAACATCCTATTAATTTCATCCATGTACTCAAAGGAAATGGCAGGTATTTCGAATCCTTGTCGAGTGGTTAGATGCACGGTACCATCGCCGAAGCGTTCGGCAATTTCCTGAATAAGAGGGAGTAATTCCACCGGCAACGACCCACCGGGCACTCGTATGCGTAAGCAAGTTAGGTTCCTGTCTTTGGCTATACGCCAGCCATTTTTCATCACTTTTTTAGTATTAATAGTCAACACGATCACCTCACTCCTTAATCCAAGAGATTCTGAGCCTTGATAAAATTAAACACCGGCCCTTCCAGACAGACATAGGTTTCATCAATTTTACAATGCCCGCATTTGCCAAGTCCACAGGACATCTTGCGTTCAAAGGAAACCCAGATATTCTCTTTTGCGATACCCCTACGCAAGAATTCCTGAACGGTATATTTCATCATGATCGGTGGTCCCACTATGATAACTCGGGTATCATCTAAAGATGGTATCTGTAATTCAGGAACTAGATTGGTGATGAGACCAACCTTGCTTGGCCAAGAATCCGTGTTAGTCTTCTTATTGACATCAACATCGGTCGCTACATCATCTGCTTTGTCGACAGTTACTTCTACTCTAAACACTTCCGCCCATTTATCCAGGTCGCTCTTAAATAAGATATCACTGGGAGTTTTAAAACCGCTTAGAATGTCAAATCCTTTTAGGAGTCCAACGTTTGCATAGAAGTAATTGATGACGCTTTTAACTGGGGCCAGCCCAGTACCACCAGCCGCAATAATCAAATGTTTGTTATGAAACTCTTCCACAGGAAACCCGTGCCCATACGGTCCGCGCAGGTAGAGATAATCTTCCTTATCCAGCCGGTCGATAGCCTCCGTAACTTTACCAACTTTGCGGATAGTCATCTCAATATATCCATCCCCAAAATCACTGATCGATAGCGGACACTCTCCGACTCCAGGAATAGAAACTTCCATAAATTGACCAGATACTGGTAATACATGGCACTCTAAACGATACGTCCAGTCAATTTCCGTCTGTTTTAACTTCTCTAAGATCTTAGCCCTAAATGGTAAGTAATTGTTTTCAGCCACGTTCTTCCACCTCTTCTTCGCCTAATCGGTTCACACACTGAGAAAATGAGATATATTCCGGACAAGCATTATCGCACCGTCCACACCCCACGCACATATTGACACCAAATCTCTTTTTGAAATCAGCAATCTTGTGCAGAACCTTAAAGCGCATGCGTTCGCCGTTATTTCGACGAAAACTATTTCCACCAGCCATATCTGTAAATCCGTCAATATGGCAACTGGCCCAAACCCGCCGTCTCTCTCCACATTTAGGATTATCCTCATAGAAAATATCCTGCATGGTAAAACAACTACAGCTTGGACAAACGACATTACATCGCCCACAAGCAATACAACGGGAACCGTACTCCTCCCAGATTGGGTTTCCTGCTGAAGACTCCAGGCTAAGGCTTTGAGGAACTTTTACATTCTGCTTATTTGCCTCTACAAATTGTGGAGTAACCTCAACCTGTTCACCATTGAGAGAAAATAAACCGTCAATATCCTCTAACACATTGCTGAGATAATAACCATCCTCGTAACGCACAGTTGCGCTGTAATTCTCAGTCTTATTAGTCCCCATACTGACACAGAAGCAACTGTCAAAGCTATCCTGGCAATCCATGACAATGAACTTAACCTTATTTCTCAACCGTTCATAGTAATAGTCGGGATCTGGACCGTTTTCCAGCATGATTTTGTCCAGGCGTTCTACGGCATGAATATCACAAGAACGGAGAAATACTAGGATTCCCCTTTCATCTACAGCGGGTTCTCTATATTCTTTTTCATTAAAATAAAAAAGAGTCTGAGTCACAGGATGGAAGGTTTCCTTTGGTGAAAAGTACGATTTGTGAGTGAAAATGACTTCTTCAATAGTAGCAATTTCATCGTACCCAACTAAATCGGTATCAGAAAACCTTCCTTTGCCCTTTAATAAGATCGGTGCATAAATTCTGTACTTTTTCTTTAAACTATCAAGAAGCCTATTAAACGTTTTAGGAGTAAATTTATAGCCCATTTCTAAATACCTCGCTTCCTTTGTCCATATTGGCAAGCTTAGAATAACAAAATAATTTGATCGCGACTGTGATTACTATCACAAAAACAGGTGATGCTTTGGGTGTGATTTATCTCACACCAAAAGCATCACCTTAATCATAGAACTATCCACGGACTCGATA
>DATMYU010000338.1:0-2820 GCA_035560775.1 Desulfosporosinus sp. | reverse complement strand
TTACCATTGTTCGACTATGATAGAATAATAGGGAAGACTCGAGCAGCTCATGAAGGTTAAATAGGAAGAAGGAAACCTAGTTGGAAAAATCGATAACACTAAATTCCCAGAAATCGACAGAGGGTGAACATCCATCTAAATTCATCCGCTTTTTGAAAAACTTCAAACCTTGGAGAAGACCTAAGTTTTGGCTTAAATTAAGTATTATCTTCTTAGTACTAATTGTTATCACTGCCGGAGGATCCGCCTTTTACATCTCCTCATTAGATATTAGCAAAGTTCAAACGCCTCTCGCTCAACCCTCTTACCTTTACGACCAAAAGGACATCCAGATTTCCCAACTTTCATCCTCACGAATTGAACCCGTTTCTGAGCAGCAAATCCCTCTGATTATGAAAAGAGCCATTATTGCAGTCGAAGACCGTCGTTTCTATGAGCATCAAGGGATTGATCTTCGCTCGATGGCACGTGCTCTATCCAGAGATTTGAGATCCAGTGACTTTTCTGAAGGGGGAAGCACGATTACCCAGCAATTAGCCAAAAATCTTTTCTTAGCTTCTGATAAAACTCTAACTCGAAAACTTAAGGAAGCTGCCTACGCTATAAAAATCGAGACTGTACTTAATAAGGATGAAATTCTAGCAGCCTATCTCAATCAAATTTATTTTGGTGAAGGAAAATGGGGTATCCAAAATGCGGCCCAACTCTATTTCGGTAAAAGTGCCGAAAAGCTGACCTTAGAGGAATCCGCCTTACTCGCCGGGCTACCTAAAGCACCTACTATTTACTCTCCACTTAAAAACAAGCAAAAGTCTTTGGAGCGAAGAAATTTGGTACTCAGCTTAATGAAAGAACAGAACTACATCACTTCAGCCGATTATGAGCAAGCAATCGTTCAACCGATTGTTCTTAAAACAGGCTCGCCAAGCGATCTTTCCGGTCAATATGCTCCCTATGTCGATTATGTGGTTGAAGAAGCAATTAATCACCTTGGTTTTACAGAAGAACAAATCCTAAACGGAGGTCTGCAAATATATACTCAAATGGATACTTCCGTTCAAAAAGCTGCTGAGGACGTCTATGCAGATAGTAGTTTCTTTCCCTCTGGGAAAGCGGACCAAATAGTCCAAAGCGGCGTGGTGGTTATAGACCACTCGACCGGAGGCATCAAAGGCTTAGTGGGATATCGTGGAGAAAGAGTATACCGAGGGTTTAACCATGCAACTGAACTTGTGCGCCTCCCAGGCTCTGCCTTCAAGCCTTTATCGGTTTACGGTCCTGCGTTGGAAAAAGGCTATACTCCAGATTCTAGAGTCAAGGACATTCCATTAAATATCAATGGCTACTCTCCCACGAATTATGACAATCAATACCGAGGGAATATAACCATACAAGAAGCAGTCCGTCAATCGTGGAATGTCCCCGCAGTTTGGTTACTAAACGAAATCGGGGTAGGCAGCGGTGTTGATTTCGCCAAACGTAGTGGCATCCCTCTAGCAAAAGAAGATAATGGCCTCAGTATTGCTCTAGGTGGTCTTTCTCATGGGGTTTCACCGCTTCAAATGGCGCAGGCCTATGGGGCATTTTCCAATCTTGGAGTTATGAATAAAGCCTATGCTATTAGTAAGATCACCACGAAAGAAGGTTATGTCTTATTCCAAGCCCAACCAGATGCGGTCAAGGTGACAACACCCAGCGTGGCCTATATGATGACCTTATTGTTAGAAGATGTTGTCACCAATGGCACTGGAAAAAATGCCAATCTTGGTCGACCTACAGCGGGTAAAACTGGTTCTGTTGAGCTTCCTCCCGAACAAGAATTTTCTGGAATCAACAAAGGGGAAAAAGATGTTTGGTTTGTTGGCTATACTCCGGAGCTTACAGCGGCTGTTTGGATGGGTTATGATAAGACTGATGCCGATCACTACCTTACTACTGCAGGAGGCGCCGAACCTGCAGTGGTTTTCCGTGAAATCTTATCCCGAGCTCTAATAGCTGCTCCCGTTGTCCCCTTCGAGATTCCGCAGGAATACATTGAACAGAATAAGCTCTCCAACAAAATACACAAGTGGTACGAAGAAAATTTAAAGCCAAAGAAAAGTGACAAGGATAAGACTATCGATGAGGAGCCTGCGAAAGACAAAGGTAAAGACAAAGATATTGATGACAAAGACAAAGGTGTCGATGACAAAGACAAAGATAGCAATGACAGAGACAAAGATAGCAATGACAGAGACAAAGATGGCAAAGGCAAAGATGTCGATGACAAAGACAAGAAACGATAATCGTATTTTTATTATGTAACAGAGGCATCTTTCGCTTTCGGAAAGATGCCTCTTTCTTTATTCAGATTCCATTGATCCTGCGGCCTAGATAGACGCAGTCTTGGCCTATGCTTTCAGTCATTCCCCACAACTTGATGGAGCTTGATTTACAGACGTATGGCTTTCCAACCGTTACAAGTTACTTTGTCATTCCAAAAACTGCTCCACTGACCATCGGAATTAACCAAATAACCCAAACCACAATACTGAATTTCTGAAACTTGACGATTAAAACCTCATTTTTCCTAATTAGAACTAATGTAGCCCAACCAGCATGAAAGAGCATAATCAGTATCGCCGCTAAACCCGTTACTCCATGGAAGTTAAATTGGAACGACCCTCCCACCATCAAACTCATCGCCCCAGTTCCTATCGAATCGCAGACTAAACCAGCATAAAAAGTTCCTACATGCCACCATTTCAATCTGCCTTGGAATCGTTCACTCCACACTCCAATGGTATAAATTATCAAAGCCAAATTAATAAATACTAGTCC
>DATMYU010000337.1:0-4183 GCA_035560775.1 Desulfosporosinus sp. | reverse complement strand
ATTCTATATGGAGAATATAGTTGTTCATGATCGTAAAGGCCAATGTGAGGGCATTCTCATATGAGGGGATTGAGAGCTGTTGAAGAGAGAGTTTGGAGAAAGAAGTTATCCAATTTGGGTATTGTTTAATCCTAAACACCCTATTAGCCACGACAATTGGACACCAGTAGTAGATGAAATTCAGGATAAAGTATTCAGAGAAATGAAAACTAGAATTGAAACTACGAATATTTATTTCAGGAATGCTGTCAAAGATTGCAATATTGTGCCAAACACCTTAAATTGGTGGGGACCCGAGGTAGCTAAAGAAATGGAGCTCTTCAGAGAAATTGCCGTTGAATACAAACCGAAAATCATATTTTCGTTAGGTGCATTTGCCTTTGAATTTTTGAGGCGTGTCTATGAGATCCAACCTGAAAAAGGGCCTAAAGCTTGGAGTACTTCAAACTTAGGTAATGAATTTGAAAGATCAATTGAGAGCTTTGACATTAATAAAACGAATATTATTCCCTTGCTCCATCGAGTTGGAGCGAGTGCTAGTTTTATCGATACTGACAAGTATTTCTGTAGCAAAGACGGTGAGAATTACTATCGTTATGTTGGCACTAAATT
Organism: Desulfosporosinus sp.; assembly: GCA_035560775.1. Lineage (GTDB taxonomy): Bacteria > Bacillota > Desulfitobacteriia > Desulfitobacteriales > Desulfitobacteriaceae > Desulfosporosinus. Next base: position 3,571 of record DATMYU010000337.1, on the reverse strand, counting down.
AGCTGAAAGGATCATTGAGCACAAGGATCGCCTCAATATATGGATTAAACATACGTCAGTTCGATTAATTTCACCTGCATCGCACCTTAGTCAATAACTCTCCAATACCAATGATGCTAGTTAAGAAACTCCTCCTAAGGTTTTATTAGGTATTATATTAATAGAGGGCGTTTCCAAAAACACTTGTCTAACGATCAAATCCAAGAAAATGAATTGACATGTCCCATGGAATGCATAGGGCATGTCAATTCATTTTGGCAGATGGATAAGGTTCAAACGAATTGCAGAGTCTATTTCAAAATTTGCTTGTACTTTGCTAAATATGGTAAACTGCACTTATGAAGAGGTGGCCATGTAGTAAAACAGTTCTTCAGCAGATGATCTATTTTATTTGCTGAAGAGACGTACAGTGCATGTTGCAAAATAAGCGGATTTGAAAGGTAGGATAAATAATGGCAGTAAAACTTAGTAAAGGACAAAAAGTTGACCTTACAAAAAGTAATCCTAACTTGAAGGAGATTATCGTCGGATTGGGCTGGGCTTCTAATCTGTCTGCCAGTAGTAATAACTTTGATTTGGATGCTTCGGCTTTTTTGATAGGATCGAACGGTAAAGTGAAAGATGAAAATGATCTTGTCTTCTATAATAATCCTTCTGGTGGACAGGGTTCTGTGAAACACAGTGGGGACAAGAAGAAAGGTTCTGGTGAGGGCGATGACGAGCAAATTCGCATAAATTTGTCGGCAGTGCCTGCTTATATTGAGAGAATTGCTTTTACCATTACTATTAATGATGCCCAAATAAAACTGCAAAGTTTTGGAGATATTAAAAACTCTTACGTACGAATTCTCAATGCCAGCACAAACGAATTACTTCTTAATTACGAACTTGGTCAAGAATTTTCCATTGAAACTGCGATTGTAGCGGCCGAACTCTATCGTCATGCAGGGGAGTGGAAATTCAATGCTATAGCCAGTGGGTTTCAAGGCGGTCTAGCTGCCCTCTGTCATAATTTTGGACTGGAGGTAGAGGAAGAGCAAAGCTCGGTGGGCGCTAGCAGCTCAGGCAATACTGGTAACGCCGGTTTCGGAAACCCAAGGCAGGGAAGCTCTCCAGTACCCTATGGGCAAAGTAGTCCCCAAGCTTATGGTCAAAATAGTCCTCAGCCCTATGGGCAAAATAGCTCGCAAGCGTATGGTAGTTCGGGTTCTCAGTCCTATGGACAAAGCAGCACTCCAAGCTATGCTCATCCGACCGATCAAGGGGGCATGGCCTGCCCGAAGTGCCGTTCAACCCAAGTGACAGCCGGCAAGAAAGGGTTTGGAATTGGCAAGGCCCTAGTGGGCGGTGTTTTGTTAGGCCCGGTGGGAATATTAGCTGGTTTTATTGGTAGTAAAAACATGGAGTTTGTTTGCTTGAGCTGTAAGGAGCGCTGGAGTGCAGCTAGTAACACCAATACTGCTCAGTGGCTACAGAAACAAACGGAGAGTGCACGTAATGTCGTGAGCAAATATATGGGGAAAGATCTTACGGAAGCCCTGGTAGCGGGGAGCGCCTTGGTGGCGATGGCGGATGGAATTCTCGATCCTTCGGAAAGAGAAAAACTTATCGACTATTTCCGCACCAGTCAAGAAATGCGCGGGATTAATATTAATGATGTGGATTCCCGATTTAATTACTTTGTGCAACGGATTCAAAGTGATCGTATGATGGGGAAAGCGGAAGCCTTACGTGCAGTCGGCAAGCTCGCGAGCAAACCAGATGCTGCTCGTTTAGTAGTTCGCTTGTGCTGTGCAATTGGTTTTGCAGACGGAGAATTTGCTCCAGTAGAAAAGAAAATTGTGGAGGAGATTTCACGCGAGGTAAACTTAGACCCGAAGGAATTCATATTTTAAGACTTTCAAAGGATCGACCCGCGAAGGTCGGTCCTTTTCTTTGTACCTATATAGACTCCCATGCCGCTTAAAGACGGTACCACTGATGAATGAAATGATGCTTATTCCAGGGTAGAAAGTTTAAGTTCCGGGTAGCATAATTCAGGTGGTATAAGCGTAACTAAGGTGGGAACTAGCGCCTGTGGCTTGGTGCCAGCCTTAGTTTTCTTTATGTTAAGAAGGGATGTATTACATGCGACTCTGGCATCAGGATCTCCTTACTTTTTTGCCCCGTGCCCAAATCTTGGGTCAACATCGAGAATGCTGTGCTCTGCGTGGAATGGGATGGGGAAAGAAACACTCCACGGTGGATTATGTGTTTACTTACAGTGCCAAGCGGCTTGTTGACTACCACCAACTTGTGCTTAAGGAAATGGAGCGCCGGGGATACAAACCGGCTCAACAATGGTCTTATCCTGAATACCGTGGGAAAAACTGTATGCCTTGGTCCTGCTTTTTGCCAAGTGAGAATTACCTCAGTTCAGAAGCTCTAATTTACCCTGAGCACGATGAGGCTTATCGTGAAGAATGCCTAGAAAATCTCAGGCAGAAAGGTGTCGAGATTTCTCCTCATGATTAGAGGAATTCGTGTTAAACTATAGAAAGTTCAGATAGGCACTTGTTTCGGGGCAGAAAGAAGATTATTAGTATATAATTAGTTTTAAGGAGAAGTCGAGAGCGTATGAATATACAGATCTTCGGTGTTAAGAAATGTTTTGATACCAAAAAAGCAGAACGTTATTTTAAAGAACGAAAAATTAACTATCAATTTATTGATTTGACCATGCTCGGCTTGAGCAAGGGCGAGCTGCAAAGTGTGAAGGCTGCTGTAGGATTAAAGAATTTAGTGAATAGTGCAGCTAAGGATTATAAGAAGTTAAATATGGACCATATTATATCTACAGAGGGTAGGGAAGAGATGCTCTTAAATAACCCTAGTCTCTATCAAACCCCAATAGTACGCAACGGCAAGCTGGCGACTGTCGGCTATAAACCGGATGTATGGGTATTGTGGGGAAATTGAGGTAATAGTATGATGAAGATCGCTTTGGCTTGAAGAGGTGATTGATATGGAGGCAAGGAAAGGTATTCGAACAGTCTTGAAACAAACTGATGATATTTTCAATGATATATTGTCCCCTTTGATTGAGAGGGGGCCTAGTTCTTATGTTTATTTCTATCGAATTATTGGCTGCGATCACGAGGAAAATTACCTAGCGGAGATTGTCAGTTTAGATGCAAAACTTAGATCACTGGGCAACTATATTTTTTTTGACAGAGGAATCAGGATTGCAAGCAACCTATCCTCAATTGAAGCAGCTAGAAAATTGCTTATACAAGTTCCCCTTAACGATTATAGTAATGGGGCACTCTTAAACGTCCTGGAAACACATGGCTATTTTTCCTTCACCTCGAACCTCCAAGTCAACCGAAAAATCAAAGATGCTTTCGGTATAATGCTTAATCTATATATGAGGAATGAGCGAGCAGTTAATTTAAGTATCATCATGAACTTTGTTATGAAAGTTTTGCTGTGGTTTGTAGATTATGGCAAACAAGTTGGTAAGAAATCTGCTTATAATCCTAAAATAATTTACTGGGGAAGTCCCAAAACACACGAAGTTTATTTTCTTATC
>DATMYU010000336.1:0-8322 GCA_035560775.1 Desulfosporosinus sp. | reverse complement strand
CAGGTAGGCATTCGCCACCGTTTGATCGTCGAGATCACCATATTTAGCAATCAGATCTTTAGTTTTAATGGCCTTATCCACACTCTCAAAATACTGATAGTCCTCTTGAGGCAAGTTCTTCGCCGCTGTTTCAATAAACACCACTTTTTTGGCTGGTTCACTGGCAGCCCCTGTTTCAAAGTCAATCCGGACCATGTCATTTACCCAGTACATAGATCGTTCGCCAGGTATAATAATCCGCAGTGGCTGCCATTCATCTTTGAGAGGTTTGCCATCATTAGCATAGGAAAGAATAATCTGCCTGCTCTTCAGAACATCCGGAGGAACAGCAACGGAATAATTATCTTTGGCCGTTAAGCGGATGCGGCTAAAGTCCTTTTGACTTTTGCCGTATTGTTGCAGGAACGTGTCCAACAGGGGCCCGGTGGCATCCACTTTAATCTTTGTCCCATTCGACTGGGTTGCCTCCGCATGTTTAGTGACCGTCGGCAGCTTCTTCAAATCCCCCAAAGTTACCTCGAATTCCTGATCCTTTAGACCATGGATCAGAATCTTTTCATTGTCATATGATGCGGAGCCGGAAGCAGGTGCACTGCTGGATAGCATCATAGAATGTCCGGCCCAGCCGATAAGCGCAAGCAGCGTGCCTAAAACTACACCCGCCAGGCTTACCTTTTTCCAACTTCTGTCCATCTGAAGTTCATCTCCTTCCTGTACATGTCAAGTCAAGATTATTTACCAGTTAAAAACGTATCGTTATCGTTGCCTACTTTCGGTCTCAACCGTTAAAAACAGCCTAGTTGGCAATTGGTTATCCTGTACCCCAATTCATCACAGACGCTACCGACCAGATATGAACTAACCTCCAATTCCTCAGCTAATCGGCGAGCCTGGGCACAACTTAAACGTAAATCTGGATACTTAAATTCTAATTCGGCTTTGATTCTTGCCCTTTTTTCCAGATAGTCAGCAAATATAGTCTCTAAGCAGTCTTTAATTTTCTGTGACAAGCCCTCCTGCACCTTTTCTATAAAAAAAGGTATATCTGGATGAATCTTTTTGGCCTTAGCGCTAAAACACTCATTATCTTCTTTCGTCGAAGCATTTATTATGATAATATCCGCCTGGCCTATCACTTCCGGATCATACTCCCATCCTAAGACAGGCCTAGGAATCATGACGATTTGAATAGCCCAGGGAAAGTCGTTAAACCCATCCCCTCCTTCCAGAAATACTTGATTATATTTCTTTTCCTCTTCAAAATAAACCATATTACGTACCGTTCTAAGCAATTTATCTTTTGGTCCCCGAAGTTCTAGTCGAGATTCTGTTGAGTGCCAAGACGTTTGAATACTCTTCATCAGCTCTTCATACCCCTGAGGCTGACATAACTGTAAACGACCTCTCTCTGAGTCAGCATAGGGGCTAAGCTCGACGATCTTGAATTCCTTGAATAACTTTATCAGCGCCAACCCCAAATTTTCTTCTTGCCTGAAGCCGAGATAATTTAACGCTACTGCCAGCATATTCCTTTACCTACCTTAACAGGGATTCACTCCAATACGTCCCTGTCAAATCAGAGACCTTGAAATGCAGCCCTTGATCTTAAGTTCTTTTTCCATTAATTCTGCAAATCGATACTCACGAGGAATTTTGTAAAACGTTGGCCGTTTGGATCATTGCAAATCACAATTTGCAATGATCCATCTTGGCCGCTCTTGGTTTTTAACAGTTGACTGTGATCAAGGTAAGCAATATAAACATTGTCCGGTTCCAAGACTTCCGCCATATTGACTCCCGAAGTGTAGTTATCAATACCCTTAGTCACAATCCGAGCATAGCCTGCCGTCAGTTTTGGATCGGCCCCGTTTAAGACGTCTAAAAGTGACGTCATTGTATATTCGTGCTCCTCATTGCCACGAGAGGTGTGAATCGTCATTTTTTTCTGCACCGCCGGCAGCTTTTTGAGGTCATCAAGTGTAAGAACAGCTAATTTGTTGTCTCCCGCCGTTAAGACTATTTTTCCTTCTTGCAGGCCTTCCGTAGGGCGGTTTAAAAAAGCAAATAAGACGACTACAAGAATTAGGGACAAAATCCCTAAGCCAAGAATCTGATTTTTGCTTAGCACCTGCTTAGATCCACTCGCTGAGTTTATTTCAGTCATCATCAGGCCCTCCCGGAATATTAACTTTAATTTTATTTGGTCAGCATGAACAGTTTCCCTGTCGTGGGATCTTTGTAGACTTTGCCCATTTCTTCATAAAGCTGGCCCTGACCCTGAATCAGATCTTTTTGGATTTCCGGAGTTTGCGTCACCTCCTGGTCACGGTTCACTTCCACATGCGTTCCCGCTTGGCCCAGATCAACATTCCAGTGAATAATTAAAGACAGCATCATGCCGCAAGCAAACACCAGCATGGCATCCACGATATTTATGGCACCATCCAGCGGATTGATCTCTTCAGAGTTTCTAGGCCTCCTGAGTCTGCTTTGCCTTAATCCCCCGTTCATGAGACCCCACCTCCTCCAGTATGCCTTCCATTAAGGTCTCCATGGAAACAAGGTAATCCTCATACCACCTTTTGCGTAAGCGAGAAATGGCAAAGCAAACACTGGCAGTTGCCAGCCCTGTCACCGTAGCGTCGAAAGCAGTGAGCAATGAATCAGCCAGAGTCTTCGTGTCTCCCTGTCCCAGTGCGATCAGACCCGGCCCGAGCGGAATTAGAGTAGCCATTAGACCGAACATAGAACCCAAACGGGCTACCAGATCTGTCAGGGCAGTTTTCTTGGTATAATGCAGCTCCTCGCTAGACAGCAAACGGCGCGCCAAAGCCTGCAGGGTGGCCACGGGTAAATGGAAGTGTGCACTTAACTCGGCCAAGGCAGCTTTCTGGCGCCCCAGCAAACCGCTCTTATTGATTTCCTCCATTAGTCCACCAGCATCTTTTCCCTGCAGGGCATTTAGCAGCTCTGGAACCTTGGCTTTCATCCGACGCCGCTCCGTAATGGTTTCCACCAGTAAGCTGCCCAGTTCTACGACCGTGATTGCCACGAACAAGAGCAGAACAATGGTTGTCGGGACCTTCAGTCCCACGGAAATCGTGTGCATCATATCCCTGAATATCTCAACTGAAAATGTCACCTTGTTACCTCCCTGATATATTCCGCATATTTTTTGCCTGAACCGCAGAGGAACAACAGTAAAGCGATTACTGCCGAGTATGTGTTCACCCTGCTTGATTGCTTCTGTTGCTGCATAGGTACAGCCTCAGCTGACATCTCATAAACACGCCAGGGCTGACTGCCAGCTGGTGCGGCTATAGAGCTGACAGCTGTTCCATTTTTAGGGGTAGCAGTACTATCGGCCTTTTTGGCTAAAGCCGTGGCTTCACTCCCATTCTTGGGGGTGTTGGTACTGCCGGTCGCCTGGTTGGGGCTATTGACAATACAGATGGCCGTTTTATTCCCTGCCACGGTGGTCACTGTGATATTGGCCGTGCCCTGACCGACAATCGTCACCTGGCCGTTCTCGTCCACTTTAGCCACTGTGGGATCACTGGAACTCCAAGTCACTCGCTTGTCAGTGGTTGGGTCTGCGGCTTCGATGTTGGCAGTCAAGGTAAACGTACTGCCGACTTTCAAGTTAACCGTGCTTTTATCCAGGCTGACTCCTTTGGGCGATGTGCCGCCCAACTGCACTTCAATCGCATTGATCCATTTGGCCGACCGTGAAGCGGTCTGAGTAACAGTATCCACCTGGCCAAACATCAACCGGAACCGGGTGGAATTGTCCGGATCATCAAAATCCGGAGCAGTGGCAAACCGCCGCCAGTTATCAATGGCTGCCAGTACCGGTTCCACAGGGACCGCTCCGTCGGCAGCCCCAGGCAAAGCTAGGGCATTTTCCTCGTCCCAATGCGTGGGCAGGTTGGGGTAATAGGAGCGGGGGGCATACAAAAACGATTTAGTTAACGTTTGATAGGCTTTTTGATTGATGTCATTGGTCCAAAAATTAAAAATCTGCACCGAATTGATGTCAATACCGGCACTGGCCAGGACATCGCTCAGCTTGACTCCCTTGATCACGGAATCAATGACAACCGCTGGCATAGCATCAATAAACGTATAGGCTTGATGCACCTGCGGCAGGGCGTTGAAGTCGCTGAGGGTAAAGACTTTCTTGATGACGTAAGGTTCACCGTAATAGCCTACCTTGATCGTCAGAGTATCGGCCGGCGGCGCCGTACTGCCGGACCCTCCGACTCGCGGTTTACTCTGGTCTCTAGAGCTGGGTATATTATTGGAATTATCGCTAGGCTGAACGTTAATATTTGATTGGGATACTCGGCATCTAAAGGTTGCTATATACGTGCTGGGTTTTCCCGGTTTGCTGATCACGATGCTGTAGACACCCTCAGCTGCATTGCCGGCCAGGGTGAAATCCGTGCTGAAAATGCCGCCGACCACATCCAGCGTCTTATCTTGGCAAATGCTCGATCCGTCAGAACTTGTTACACTGAGGTTCACTGCCTTCAGGTTTTGGGCGTTCCCGCTCAGGCTCACTGTTGCTCCGGGCTTATAGCTTTGGCCCGCTGCCGGGAGGCTGAGGCTAATAAAGGGGCTGCCGTCGTTCAAGACGACTTCCATCTGCTTGATGTTTCTGCCAAAATTCTGGTCTGTGGCTTCAGAGGGCTCGGTCTGTCCAAAACAGAACCGGAGGCCGTCGACGTCGCTGATTTTGTCCCACGCCGTTCCGCTGCCAAACCTTTCGTGGTAGGAATTTAAGGCTAGGAGGGGTTCAACCGGGCTTTTGTTAGCTTCCGCATCCGTCAAAAATGACGCTGGTTGATCCGTACTTTTATCCCAAGCCGCTACCAAATTAGGATAATAAGAACGGGTCGCGCCAAAGAGGTATGCTTTGGGGTAACTATGACTCCAGCCATCGCTGGAAGACAGCTTAATGCTTTGCACATTGGTGAAGTCGATATTGGACCGCCCCAGCAAGTCAGTCAGCAGTACTCCCTGAGCCAGCGTGATGTCGGGTGCCGGCATGGGATCTACCGAGGAATAGAGACGTTGAACCTGGGGCAAGTCTTTCATAGCACTGAGGTCATAACTAGCCACCGTAAACGTTTGACCACCAAGATTGACTTTCAGCGTAAAGTACGCCGCCGGCTGGGTACTAGGATCTTCAGCGGCAGCCAAACTCGGATTCGTCACACTGAATAAATTGAACAGCACCAACAGCAAAACCAAACCAGGTGTAAATCTCCTTACCCATGACTGAAACCGAAAACCCATTCGTTGCATCTCTCTTCTCCTTCCCGCGAAATAAACCTAGAAATAGCAAAATTAAATTTGCAGTAGAATCAACATGAGTGTGGCTACCGGAAAAAGCAAGCTCAGCACATAATCCTTGCTGCCGAATTGCAGTTTCCTTAGGTAAGTGCGTTGTGGATAAGCCCTAAAGCCCCGTGTTTCCATGGCAATCGATAATTGTTGCGCTTTCTCGATCGCCCCGTAAGCAACGGGGAAAAATAAGCAGCGGTACAAGGCAATTTTTCGGCCCCAAGGTACTTTCTTAAGTTCAACGCCTCTTAACTGCACCGCCGTGATCACATTGCTCAATTCCTCCCGGAAAGTAGGCAGAAAGCGTAAACTGACGGAAAACATAAAGGCGATTTCGTAAGGAAACTTCCAGTGTACCATTCCTAAGACAATGTCCCGTGAATTGGACGTCGTCAACAAAACAGCGGACGCTATCACCACCATCATGCGCAAAACGACACTAATTCCCAATTCCAAGCCCTTAGTGGTTATCAAGGGCACCGTACCCATTGTCAGCAGCACCTCGCCACCTCGTGTAAAGATGCTTTGGACTAACAACAGAAAGATAAACAGGGGCAAGAACTTTCTTATGTAACCCAAGAATTCTCCAAGTTTTAACCGTAAAATCAGAAGTAGGATTACCGTACCTGCCAATAACAGCAATAGTCGCCCAGGGGTATTGTAAATTAAAGCCAAGGTTGACAGACAGAGAACAATCACCATTTTCGTCCTTGGATCAAGCCTCATGACCAGTGTTTCCTTCCTGCAAGCTATCCCAGCAGATCTGGCCTTTTTCCAGGCCAATAATCCGATCCGCCACCTTCATAACAAAATTCAGATCATGACTAACTATAATCATGCCCCGGTTTAAACGGGCTAATTTTCGCAAATACTCTGCTAATAGCTTTTTGCGGTAAGCATCCAAACCGACAGTAGGCTCATCGAGGATCAGAAACTCAGGCTCGTTGGCCAGTATGGCAGCCAGAGCCAGTCTTTGCTTTTCCCCTTTACTTAAATGTAAAGGAAAGACGTTCCGGTAGGCTGTCAGCTCAAAATATTCCAGATAAAAATCCACCTTTTCTCTTACAGCTTCCGGCTCTCCTCCTTGATGAATTAACCCAAACCCTATTTCTTCGTTCACTGTAGTACAAAACAACTGCTGATCAGGATTCTGAAAAATATAGCCGATGCGACGTCCAATTTCCGCCAGCGAATATTCCTGTAGACGTCGGCCTTTCAGCCGGATTTCTCCGGCTGTCGGCTGCAAAATACCAACCAGCAGTTTGGTTAAAGTGGTTTTTCCACTGCCATTGGGACCGATAATAGCCGTAATTCCCTCATTGTCAAAATTTATATCAATCTCTGTCAAGGCCGATTTACTTTGTTGTGGATAAAAATAGCTTACTTGGCTCAACTCCAGAAAGGGCATTAACTGTCCTCCATTTATTCATACTTTGATCATCATCAAATAATAACTGGCTAGCAGTCAAGAAATCACGATCAGCCAGCAACGATTCCGTCCGTTCAAAACGAACTATTTCTCCGTCGTTAATTACCATCAGGCGATCAGTAAAAGCGACTGTCTCCAAGTCATGCTCGACCATAATAATGGTTTTGCCCTGCTTGTGTAGCTTCTCCAAAACCGCAGCCACTTTTTTCTGGCTGCCGCTATCCAATTGAGACATCACTTCATCCAAGATCAGCACTGGCGGATCAAGCGCCAAAACTGCTGCCAGTGCGACAAGCTGTTTCTCACCGCCAGAAAGTTGACAAGGGTTGGCCTCCCTGAATTCATTTATTTCTAGGAGAGCTAGGACATTATCAACCCTCTCTCGAATGAACTCTGGCTCTAAACACATGTTTTCCGGAGCAAAAGCGATTTCATCTTCTACAGTCGGAGAAAACAGCTGGGTATCAGGATTCTGAAAAACCATTCCCACTTGCAACGCCAAGCTTGCTATTTTAAATTGCCGAGTATTTTTGCCGTTGATCAGAACTTCACCTGACATCTCCCCTCCCTGGCAGTGCGGAATAATCCCGCACAGACAGTTACACAGAGTGCTTTTGCCGCACCCGCTTAAACCCGTCACTGCCACTATCTCTCCTTGGGCAATCCTGAAGTTAATATTCTTGATAACGGCTGGTCCGTCCCTACGGTACCGATAAGTAAGACCCTGCACAACTACCGTCATAAAAATTAAGCCTCCTCTCATTTTTCCACTAACGCACTAGGATCAAAATAACTATTCCGGAATGTTGACGATCTATTCATCGTTACTTTCTTGTTTTAGCTGTTATTTAATTTCTGAAAATCTCCCTTCCCCTGCGCGGAATTTCCATATCTGCTGCAGAATTTTAAATGCCAGAATTCCCCCTAGTCCGCCTGATAATGCCGCAACACTTAAACTTAAAACAAGGGGAATCAACGGAAGCCGAAAATATACGAAGTTAACCATCAGAGAGCCACCTATATTGGCCAGCATTCCTGCCAAAAAAGCGCAAGGCAGGCAACAAACCCGGTGCCGGATCACCCACAATCCCAGGTCAGCCAGAACTCCGGGTATCGTGTAAGTCAACAAACTCATCATTCCATGAGAACCCATCATACCGGTACTCATGACCAGCAAAGCCTGGATAAACCCAACCAAAGTCGCCGTACCACGTTTACCGGTCAATCCCATCGCCAGGACTAACCACATCATATAAAATCCACCCGCCACGACCCCAGAGGGAATTAAAAGCGGACCCGTGATGATATGGGCTAACGGCGCAATTACGGGTTTAGTGGCAATACCCAAAGCAGACAACATGGCGATAATAATCAAATCAAACACGGAAAACTTGGCGAGAATCTTCGCTGAAAGGCCCACTATTTCCACCTCCCCATACATAGAAAGATACCTAGTTCAGATAGTTTGAGAATGAGGTGTACCTTTTCCAGGTACACCTCAAGGAAGTTATAACAAAATATACGAAAAACTATAACAACTTATA
>DATMYU010000335.1:0-3433 GCA_035560775.1 Desulfosporosinus sp. | reverse complement strand
TTCTAATACGAATTAGACATAAAGATATTCTCCTGGAAAATCCGTGCAAGGGCGCAAAGCCTTTGGCGTATGGTTTCGGAGTCACGCAGTGCTTGCAACACTCGATATGGGTGGTTGGTTAGACCTTTCCCAACAAGGACTTTCACTTTGCAAGAGGTACCAAACTTCTTGGCGTACTAACGTTCCGCGTGTTCCCGAAGTCTGGTTACTACATTTATATTCTTTCAGATTTTGGGAACACGCTGTTATCTGAAGGATAGCGCCTCATGATTCACTCAAAAGGCAGCCCTTCTACGATGCGACTTCTCCTTTTGACCAGGTCGAAGGTTTTACAGTCTTTAATGTCCTTTAATTGATTATCTCAAGTTCCCATTATAGACAAAGCGCACCCCAACAATCTTGGCATGGATCCTGAGCTTTTGGTCAATTACTTAAATTACTATCACCTAGAACTTCAACATGTTGCCTAAATATTCCTGCCATAGTTACAATGTCAGTAGCTAAGTTATATGGTAAATAATTAAAAGACTTACTCTAAAAATGATAATCTACGTGGTAGAACTAAAAGAAAGGAACTTTATGATGGCTAATAGAAAAATACCCTTTTCACCACCTGATATTACTGGGGAAGAAATTGATGCGGTTTCAGAAGTGTTAAGATCCGGATGGATTACAACAGGTCCAAATTCTGCCCGATTTGAGCAAGAATTAGCAAATTATTGTGGTACTGTTCATGCGGTTACCTTAAATAGTGCAACAGCAGGTTTGGAGCTGATTTTAAAGGTCTTGGGTATAGGTAGGAATGATGAGGTGATAACAACACCGTATACTTATGCAGCAACATCAAATGTACTTGTTCATAGAGGAATAATGCCAACGTTTGTAGATGTTAAGAAGGATAGCTTTTTAATTCCGTCAAATATCAACTACTTACACCAAAAACTGAGACTTCAATACGCTGTATTGAGGTAGATCCAGATGCTCTCGATGATCTGAAGAAACTAAAATCTTGGCATAAGGAACTACGCATGAAGTATCGAAAATCATACCATGATAAGGACTTTGTATTTGTTAATTATGAACGATTCTTCGGTTATCCATTACTTGTTAAGACTGTTGAAAACCATATGAAGCATCTGTTGAAGGTCGCTAGACTCAATGAAGGCTTTAACCCCCACTCGTTACGTCACACGCATACCTCCCTGCTTGTAGAAGCTGGCGTTGGACTGGAAGAGATCATGAAACGACTCGGCCACAAAGACGATGATACTACCCGGTACGTTTATATGCACGTTACTAAGTCAATGAAGAAAGAGTCCTCTCGCAAGTTCAGTGAACTCATGAGAGGACTCCGTAAAAATTTTTTATGAGTTATGGCAGCAAATGGCAGCACTGCCAACCTTCAGAGTCTATAACCCTTGGTACACAAGGCTTTCAGACTCTTTTACATCATGCCGCCCATGCCACCCATGCCACCCATACCGCCCATGCCACCCATGGCACCTGCTGCTCCGCCGTCCTTGGACGGAAGATCTGAGACCAAACATTCTGTGGTCAACAACATAGCCGCAATGGAACCTGCATTTTGCAGGGCTGAACGTGTGACTTTCGCTGGGTCAACGATCCCAGCTGCAATCATATCCTCGTATACTTCGGTTAATGCATTGAAGCCAGTACCTCTTGGGGAGTTATGAACCTTCTCAACCACTACGGAGCCTTCGTGCCCAGCATTGTTGGCGATTTGGCGAAGAGGCTCTTCTAGTGCACGGCGAATAATATTAACACCAGTTGCCTCATCACCGACCAACTTAAGATTATCTAAAGCCTTAAGGGCATCAATCAGAGCCGTACCGCCGCCGGAAACAATTCCTTCTTCAACAGCTGCACGAGTCGCTGATAAAGCATCTTCAATCCGGAGTTTCTTCTCCTTCATTTCGGTTTCGGTTGCTGCACCAACTTGAATTACCGCAACACCACCGGATAGTTTTGCCAAACGCTCCTGGAGCTTTTCTTTATCAAAGTCTGATGTGCTTTCGTCAACTTGTCTTTTGAGTGCCCCAACACGATCCTTAATGGCATCGGCGCTTCCTGATCCCTCGACAAGCGTGGTTTCCTCTTTAGTTATACGAACTTGACGGGCACGTCCGAGCATTTCGATAGTTGTATTTTCTAACTTTAAGCCAAGATCTTCGGTGATAACTGTCCCACCCGTGAGTACAGCAATGTCTTCAAGCATAGCTTTACGACGATCACCAAAGCCAGGCGCTTTAACGCCAACACAGACGAACGTACCACGAAGCTTATTGACAACGAGCGTTGCCAAAGCTTCCCCGTCAATGTCTTCTGCAATGATCATCAATTGACGACCAGCTTGTACTACTTTTTCTAGGACTGGTAAAACATCTTGAATCGCACTGATCTTCTTGTCAGTAATCAAGATGTAAGGATCATTAAGTATCGCTTCCATTTTTTCTGTATCGGTAATCATATAAGGTGAAATATAACCGCGGTCAAATTGCATTCCTTCAACCACTTCAAGTTCAGTCGTCATGCCTTTAGCTTCTTCAACTGTGATAACGCCGTCTTTACCAACTTTCTCCATTGCTTGAGCAATGAGGTCGCCGATATTCTTGTCACTAGCAGAAATCGAAGCAACTTGAGCAATAGCTTCGCTCGTCTCAACGAGTTTCGCATTAGCTTTGATGTCTGCAACAACAACCTCCACTGCTTGCTCAATCCCACGTTTGATTCCCATAGGATTTGCCCCAGCAGCAACATTCTTAAGACCTTCGCGAATGATAGCTTGTGCTAAAACTGTAGCAGTTGTCGTACCGTCTCCAGCCACGTCATTGGTTTTGGTAGCCACTTCTTTGACGAGTTGTGCTCCCATATTTTCAAACGGATCTTCCAATTCGATGTCACGAGCAATCGTTACTCCATCGTTTGTGATCAGAGGAGATCCGAACTTTTTGTCAAGTACTACATTACGGCCTTTAGGTCCTAAGGTTACACGTACAGCTTCAGCCAGGGCGTTTACACCGCGTTCTAATGCGTGACGTGCATCTTGATTAAAAATAATTTGTTTTGCCAACGTCTATTCACTCCTTAAATTTAACTCTATCGTATTAGACAAGGATAGCTAATATATCTGCTTCTTTTAAAATAAGGTATTCTTCCCCATCTAATTTCACTTCAGTACCAGCATATTTTGAATAGATTACATGATCGCCTGTTTTAACATCGAGAGCAATGCGCTCACCCTTTTCCACTCTACCAGGACCAACAGCCATAACTTCGCCTTCTTGTGGTTTTTCCTTAGCGGTATCCGGCATTATGATTCCGCTCTTAGTTTTTTCTTCCATCGGGAGCGCTTTAATGATCACCCGATCTGCGAGAGGTTTAATGTTCATGAAGAAAAGTCCCTCCTTAATGT
>DATMYU010000334.1:0-4919 GCA_035560775.1 Desulfosporosinus sp. | reverse complement strand
GTCCAAGGTCCTTCTGACTGACGTGGGTATAAATTTCTGTAGTTTTTGAATTTTTATGTCCAATAAGCTTTTGAATATATCTTAAGTCAGTCCCACCCTCTAATAAATGCGTCGCGAAAGCATGTCTCAAGGAATGAATTGATACATCTTTTTTGATTCCAGCTTTTTTACAGGCTGACTCAAAAACTTTCTGTGCTGTTCTTGAATTACACTTAGAAAACGACTTATACTTTGCTCAGTGGCAGGTATTTCCCAACATTTCTCTAACGATTCCACCGATTTGTAACTTGTTTGATTTTCTTTACTCGTTCAGGGCTGTAATCGGAGGTAATAATAAGGTTGTGCTTACTTCCCTTACTTACATAAAACGTCATTACACACCCCTTACTTCTCTAGCTGTATAACTACGCAGAAAATCTATTAATTTGAAACTTCCTAGCTTGTCAAGACACCATTTGTGACTAAAACGTCATTATTCTTTAGTACAAACTTCGTCGTCAGAAGCCAGATCCCTCCCTTGGTAATGCAATTTATTTGCATTATTACCTATTTATTGCTGTCCATATCATCTAAGTAATAAATTTAAGAATCTGTGAGGACAATTAAGAACCGCATCAATCAACGATGCGGTTTATTCTTTATTAAAAAAGCAGTGCCAAAATAATGCCTAACAGAAAAAAAGTCAATACGCTGTGTATTATTTGTACACCCCCACTCAAGTGCTCCATCCATCACCCGTCAACTACACGATACCAAACTCAGCCGCCATGTAGTTTAGAACAACTTAATCAAAAGAGAGAGTAACGAATATTCGATACTCTCTCTTTTGATTAAGTTTAGTTCTAGGCCTTTCAGTTATGACCTAGAACATAGTGATTGAAAGTAATTGCGACTATATTATGGTATTCCCACAGAGGATTAAATTTCTAGTGTACATCCTGCAAACCCCTTGGGCATTCATTTACCTTATCCCTACCAATCGCTACCTCTGGCAACTCGAGCAATAAACCGTACTTCGCCCAGCAAGGCGTATTCGTTCTAACGCCTGCCCACAGACTTGGCATGGTTTTCCGCCCCGGCCGTACACTTGTAGAGCCTGTTCAAATGATCCTTTATCCCCGTTGGCATCTCGATAATCTCGAAAGGATGTGCCTTGGGCATCTATTCCTGCTTGAAGGATAGTTTGGATGGCTTGGTGTAGTTTTGAGATTTCTCCCTCAGTTAAGGTATCTACCCCGCGTTCAGGAGCTATTCCTGCCCAGAAAAGGGATTCATCTACATAGATATTACCTAAGCCCGCTAAGACATGCTGATCCAGTAAGGCCGCTTTTACAGAGAGTTTTTTCTTCCCGAAACGATCTTTGAGAACTTTGGGCGTAAATTCCCCTGTTAGTGGCTCTGGACCAAGTTTGCTCAGGGACGATTCACTAATACACAGTGGAGTCGGTATAACTTGAATACGTCCGAATTTCCGCACATCTGAGAAATGAACCTCACCGTGTTCTAGACGAAAAACTACATGTGTATGTTTTTCCGGTTCCTGATGATCAGGATAATAATTCAAGCGTCCAGTCATACGCATATGCGCAATTAATGTCAAATCTTCATCAAGCCGGATCAAAAGATATTTTCCGCGGCGGTCTATTGTTTTGATCCGGCGTCCGGTGACTAAATCTGCAAAATCCTTATCCTTCCACCCGCATACGGCCGAGGGCCAGATAAGCATTATATCTTCAATCAATGAATCTGTGACGTGTTCAGAAAGTGTCCGTCGAATTGTTTCAACTTCAGGAAGTTCTGGCATATATTCTCCTCAATCCTTCGACTTAAACGGCTGCATATCATACCAATTCGGTCCGACTTTACATTCTACAGTCATGGGCACAGAAAGCGGGAAAGCGTTTTCCATTTTATCAATCAGCATGCGTGCTACACCCTCCAAATCCTCAGGAGCCACTTGGAGTAAGAGCTCATCATGGACTTGAAGTAAGATCGCCGCTCTGAAGGGCTTTAATCCTTCGGCAACATGAATCATGGCTAGTTTCATAATATCTGCCGCCGTCCCCTGAACCGGGGTATTCATGGCAATGCGTTCTCCAAACTGACGTTGAACCCGATTAGAACTCAGCAACTCCGGAATACGTCGCAGGCGATTTAACAAGGTATGGACTTGTCCCTCTTGCTTAGCCTGAGCAACAACCTCTTCAAGATACCGTTTGACCCCACTATAGCGTTTAAAATATTGTTCAATGTAAAATTTCGATTCCTTACGCGGAATCCCTAAATCTCTCGAAAGACCAAACTCAGTCAATCCATACACAAGTCCAAAATTAACTGCCTTGGCACTCCGACGCATGTTCGGGGTGACTGCTTCAAGCGAGATGCCGAAAACTTCCGCAGCAGTTCGAGTATGCACATCCTGTCTCAGTGCAAACGATTCACAAAGAAGAGGATCTTGAGAATAGTGAGCTAAAATCCGAAGCTCGATTTGAGAATAATCTGCTGAGAGGAGCACCCACCCAGGTTCTGTAGAATGAAAGACTTTCCTTAGCAGTCGCCCCTGCTCAAGCCGAATAGGAATATTTTGTAGATTTGGCTCTGTGCTTGACAAACGTCCGGTTGCTGTCACCGTTTGTTGAAATGTCGTATGAATCCGGCCATCTTTTATTTGCGCGAGCAACCCATTCACATAGGTGGACATCAGTTTATTCAGCTGCCGATAATCGAGAATCTTCTCCACGACTGGGTGAGCTAAGCGCAGTTCCTCTAATGTCTCCGCATCAGTGGAAAACCCCGTTTTAGTCTTCTTAGCCGTAGGAAGACCAAGTTTCTCAAAAAGAATCGTTCCCAACTGTTTGGGCGAATTTATATTAAATGTTTCCTCAGCTAGAACATAAATGTCTTGCTCCAGCTGTTTTAAGGTTGTACTTATCCCTTCACCGAAACTCGTCAACTGTTCAGCATCAACCGAAATTCCATGGCGTTCCACTTGCGCAAGTACCAAACTTAACGGTTCTTCGACTTCATGGAGCAGATGTTCAAGTCCCAGGGAATGAATCTCTTCATTATACTTGGGGGCGACTTGTGCTAAAGCAGCCGCTTCTTCTGCGACACTCCTGAAGGCCTCTTGGTTCGGCATGTATTCTTTGACCAAATCCAGTGGGGCGAATTTTGTCCGAGTGGATTGAATCAGGTAGGATGCTAAGCTCAGATCGAGCACGAGTCCCTTTAAGGAAGTACCTTCATTGGTCAGCAACAAGGCCACTGTTTTACTATCTACTAATGTTTTATAAACCTGATCATTAGCCAGCAGGTCTAACCACGCCTTGGTAACGTCCTGGGATGCTTCCGCACGTGTCAGCGTATAAGCCTCGCCCTGAGCAGCCACTCCCCATTCCAGCCAATGACCACCTTGTAATCCTGTTCCCTCATAACGACAGGCTAGAGTAAGCGGAACTTTTTCAGATTTCCATTTTTCGATCTGTACCAGCCAGCCCTTTTCAGAAAGGATGCATTCAGGCCAAGCTTTCACTAAACTATCCTGGCTTTCTTCCATCGTTCCTAGATCGTCCTTGTGACGTTCTTGCCATATACGAGTTACACTCTTTAGCTCATACTTTTGGAGAACAGGCAGAACTTTGGTCGCTTGTGAGCGACGGTAAACAAGATCGTCTAGAGAAAACGCCAACGGAACTTCCGTCAGCATGGTCGCTAATTTTTTGCTTAGTCTTGCCTGATCAGCAAATTCTATTAAATTACTTTTTACTTTTTTCCCAGATATTTTATCTACATTCGCCAAAACCCCCTCGACTGTTTCAAACTCCCAAAGTAATTTGAGCGCAGTTTTCTCCCCGATACCAGGAACCCCAGGGATGTTATCTGAGCTATCTCCCATGAGACCCTTCAAATCGATGATTTGGTGCGGTTTGAGCTGATAACGTTCCCATAAGACATTTTCGTCATAGCACTCAACCTCACTAATCCCTTTTTTAGTCAAAAATATATTTGTCTTGGGAGATATAAGTTGAAGGGCATCTCTGTCCCCCGTATAAATCTGAATCTCCATCCCCTGTGCTTCCGCTTGTTTAGTCACTGCGGCAATAAGATCATCCGCTTCATAACCTGTTAACTCAAGCATGGGCACGTCTAATTCCGTTAAGACTTCTTTAAGGTAATCAAATTGCGGGCGTAATCCCTCCGGTGTTTCTTTCCGCTGTGCTTTATACCCAGCATACTGTTCAATTCGTACCGTTGCCTTGGTTTTATCGAAAGCCACCACCCAGGAATCTGGATGTTGCTCTTGTTCTAACCTAAAAAGCATGGTCAAAAAACCATGTAATACATTCGTTGGACGCCCATCAGCGGTGGTCAACGGTGGCAGAGCATAAAAGGCGCGATTCGCAAGGCTATTTCCGTCTAAAATCACCATTCGCGGCATCATAAAACCCCCAATCTTTCGCATTTTACTATATCATACCCACTGCTTTCTCACAAACGATTAGGCGATCTCCTGAATCCACATTCCCTCAATCTTATTTTTCCCATACATGGACGACATTAGAATTGCATTTGTCAAAAGTCCAGACATAGACACTCCTTAAATGATTAGTGAAGGAATCAAGTGTAAGCCTTTGCAAAATAGTTGTTCACAGGAACAATGATCTGTTGTAAACTATGAATT
Organism: Desulfosporosinus sp.; assembly: GCA_035560775.1. Classification (GTDB taxonomy): domain Bacteria; phylum Bacillota; class Desulfitobacteriia; order Desulfitobacteriales; family Desulfitobacteriaceae; genus Desulfosporosinus. The sequence goes on along the minus strand of DATMYU010000334.1, from coordinate 238 downwards.
GTACTGTAAGTTAATTATGGAGGAAATAAATGACTAATAAAATACATGTTGAAATGTTAAAAACAGGAGTAGGGTTCTGGAATGAGTGGAGAGAAAATAATCCTGAAATCATGGTTGATCTCAGTGGGGCAAACCTCAGTGAAGCAGATCTCACAAACAGCAATTTAGTGGATACCAAGTTACTCAATACAGACATATCCAGGTGTAATATTTATGGAATTCCCGTGCAGGAAAATTG
>DATMYU010000333.1:0-6565 GCA_035560775.1 Desulfosporosinus sp. | reverse complement strand
TGGTTGTAGAAGATAAATCTATTCCTGAAAAGAAGGAAAAAACCGAAAAAGATACCAGAAATAATCAGGGTCTGGAAAAAACCAATGCCCACAATTTTCCCAGCTTCAGCCTGAATCTGAATACCGCCAGCAAAGAGAGATAGACTTGAAACCAAGAATAGAAAGAGAATAGCAAACATTGAGGTTTTATAAAATCCCTCCCGAACCATCAGGGCCATTCTTTCTTCATCACATCCTGACGCGAGAATATAACTATCGGCCAACAAATAATTTTCTAAGGTATGAAGTCTTTCATCGCCATTTGGCTTAATGTTGTATGTCTCTGAAATCGCTTGAGAGACACAGGAATAAATCAAATTGGGTAATTTGTTTTTCTTTGAGGAAAACATTTTATAAAACTTATCTTTTGTCAAAGTTGCCAACCCATGACAAATAATTCCCAAAAAATAAGCAATGATAGAGAATAAGAAGATGTTTGCCCCTAATGCTGATAATGTAAAGAAGCTTGATTTAAAAAAAGTCGCCTCAGCCATCGATATACTGAAAACGACGATGTATCCCGGCAAAAGATAGCCCAGCACATCAAATATAGAAAGACCTAATTTACTTGAGTCCATAAAAAACTCCTATCTACATGGAAAAAGGTGAGGGATGCAATCTGTTTGAGTTGCAACCATAATAATGGTGGGAATATTTATCTTATCCAGTTGTTTTTTTAGTTGGTGCATTGTGTCCAAATCAAGTTTGCTCATAGAAACACTGCCATTGGGATGTGAATGCCATTCACCAACGTAGGTAACCAAGCGTCCAGTCTTTTCTTCAATTTCAACGACTTTCTCAGGCAAATCTCGCACTCCCCGTTTGAAGGAAAACGGATAGCCCTCACTGTCAGATGGAGCGTCTATCAATCGAGTTATATGGATGATTTTTCTTTGATGATTCACGGTTCCGATTAATATTCCACCTGTTTCTATAGGGGAAGTATTACGCGTCTTATCAAGTATTTCTTGAATTGACGACGGGCGGATTCGAATCGACCACCCGTTTGGTTGATGTAGCGGTAACGTTTTGAATTTTTCAACCGGAAAATAATTTGTAGTGGCTGTAAATGGTGAAAATTTATTAATCGCGGAAATTAAGATACCACCATGATTATCTGGGTTCGAGAGAATATTCCGAATTTCAATACTTAGGGCAGATGCGTGGTAAGACACAAAATCGTCTGAGATTTTCATCGTTGGAGAGCTACACCCAAGTCCAACGGTAATATCTTCCAACTCACTTTCGGTATCATCATCCTTTTTCTGATTGAAATTTCGCAACCAATTCTCAAGGATGCGGTTCTCAACTGCCATATCATATAAGGTGGCCTCTAAATCATCCAGCTTTGGACTTCTCCCGCGCCCCTCCACAAGCATTATTCCAATATTTCCCTCATTCGCAATTTCACACCGGATGACAGGGGAAGATGGGAGCAGGTTCGTTTCACTCAAGAATGAGAAAACAGAGCTTGAAGCGGTCGCGTCAATAATGAAATTCTGGTTTTTTATAACCTTTACATTGGAATCAGAAAATAAATCGAAGGCGGTCGACATCATCGCGGTGACTTTACCTGCGCCTTCGCTTTCGAGGTAAAGCCCATTGATTGCATCCCGAAGAGCAATAGCTTTATTTTTTCCATTACTATCTACCAGTAATGCGTGTCGAACCAGATTATGAGGTGAGAGATGGTCATTATCCACCAATGTTAAATCAGTAATTCCAGCACGACCCAGATGTAATCCGATTTTGGAGCCTAATGCTCCACATCCAATCAGCATAACTTTATTAGAAATCGTTTTTTGATTGGACAAATTTCGTGACATATCAGTTGACAGAGGAGAGCGATGAGTCAGGGTGAAAACCTGCTTGCCTTCAACTGGAGGGTCAGCAACTATGAAGCTGATGATTTCAAGATTGGAACTCTGATGAATCAATTTAGCTGGTCGCTGAATACAGATAGAGATGGGTAAAAATCTCTGTTGCAGGAATTCGGGATGTTCTAGTTTTATTGTGGAAAATACTGAAGGCAGATTAATCCCTATATTGCCGGAGAAGGAAATAAAATCCTTCAAGGTAATAGGAAGAAAACCAAAATATCGATTAATAACGCGTTCTAACTCAGCCCATAGTATCAAACCTGACTGAATTCTCGTTACCTCTCCTGTCATATCCGTTTTCATAGTTGTCTGATAATTCATCAGTTCTGAATATGACTGAGTGAATAATTTTGCATGAATTTTTATCCCTTCATACGGTTCATCTGGAAACGTAACGAGATTGGATGTATACGCCATCCCAGCCATCGGCTTTTGTTTCCACGCATTGATAATAAAACTACAGACAGTTTGATAATCAAAAATGGACATTCCAATCCATTGATTGATGTCTATCCTCGTTTCTTCAAATCTGTCGCCTTCATGGATTTTCATCAGATTCTTTTTGGCGGCATCCTGTAACCAGCCCTGCGCTCTTAAAATAAGGTCGTTTATTGAGTGTTCGGCATACCAGTCATTTATCGACCCACGATATAAGCATAAATAGGGTGGTTCACTATATTGGACAGGATTTAGATGTGGCAACCTGTCGTCAGGAAAATCCATCCGATTGATTCTGATTTGCGGTGTTTCATAAGGGAAACGTATCGAATGGAAAAATATAAGAATTGGTTCAATTTCTTGAATATCAATCCCATCCACCGTACCCTGATTGGGTAGGTTTACAGGAAGTTGAAGTGAAGCTACGAAATATTGATTTACACGGTAAATGCTCAAGCCAACCTCATAGTTTGACCTGAGCATTTCCACAGCTTTTCGAATCGGGCTTGGAACATCTGAGGTTTTTGCTACCTCATAACCATCTGAATACAGACGTGGCTTCGTTTTAGCCATAATATGAAGGCTTGGAAGTTGCGGCATACGATACAGTCTCGATAGCCTTATTTCCTGTGGAGGGTAAATTGGTTTTTACAACCCCTTTACTGGACATGGTGAAATAAATCGGCTGTGGGTCTTTTTCAGTCGGATGCTCCCCTGTACACAGGAATCGGTCATTGCCAACCTTTTTTACGTAGATTTGCTTGGCTCTGTAAGAAGGTGGATTCTTGTCATCATCCAAAATTGGTTTGCTGGATGCGACAATATAGGCATTTCCTCGTTTCAAGTTCAACAAATGCAGAACCTTCTCACTTGGCTCACTATCATCGGTAGATGGCCGGAGATTAAAAACAGACCAAGAGCAGTGATGTGAAGCTAAAAACAAATCCCAACTCAGATTTTCATTGTCGTTTATAGCGACAATTCGCTCCCAAATAGGACACTCCGCATCCCCACCCATGAATACTTTTACAGCATTTTCCACTCCATCTATATCAAAGCGGGCTTGAAACACAATGGAGGTATTATTCGGATTAATCCCCTCTTCATCCGAGTCTTTTTTAATTGGTGCATAGATAAAAAACCGAAAATTGTCGAATATCTTGTTATTCAGCAGATTCAACGTATGACCGGGATAGGTGGTAATTTCCGCTAAATCTGCCAATTCATCACAGTTGGATGCGCCGATAATCCGTAAACGATTACCAGTATTGGAGCGGGATTGTTTCTTTCCTTCATACAGTTCAATCCTTCTCTGGGCTTCCTTACGGAAGATAATTGCATCGTCAGGTAAATCATTGGCTGGAACGTTAAATATCTTTGGAGCAAACCAAAGTTCATCAATGATGATTTTGCCGGCCTTCTTATCTTTGTCAGAATAGTCGGCAGGGTCTCCTCTATAAAAAAGGGATTGAAATCCCAAAACATGGTCTTCATGTGGGTGAGTGAGAATGAACACATCGACGTGTGGTATACCATTCTGGTATGGCAATATGTTCAGGAGATGGGTTTGAATGTCGTATGTGGCGTTTTCGCAAATATGGCAATCCACAATAACATTCGTAAGGACTTTACCATCGCTAATTCGTATCAAGCTGGTGTCCCCATTTTGTACGGGGAAGAATTCAATAGAGCTTTCAGCCATTTTTTCCAACTCCGATTTGAAATCCAAATGATTTGCTCGATTATGCACTCCACATACAGTGCACGTGATGTACGAATGGTTTAAAAAAATATCATAGTATCTTCGTATACTCGTATTGCTCCCTTCCAGCCTGTGAAAGTGAACGCGACCGTCGAATCACCCCCATATCGACAAGTTTTGATAGCCTTTCATTCATAGCTTGGATTTTGACATCCATTAGTTTAACCAATTCGTTTGTAGTCATTGGATGGGCAGACTGGCAAATCAAATTAAACGTGGCCTCATCGACTGGGTGGACTTTACCCAACAGTGACATTGCCCCATTCGATTTCTTTTCAGCAATCGCCAAGGACAGGTTACTGATGGCATTGAAAAGATTTTCTCTGGTATAGTCGGTCAAGTTTTCCACGATAACAAATTTTCCGGGATAATCAACGGGCATTTTTAGGAGAGTTTTCCCGAACAATTCATTCGCAAATGAAAAATCAAATGCTTTAATGCCGGCAAAATCTATAACCACGACCTCCCCTCTTTTTATATTATCAAGCGCATCAAACAGCTTCTCCCGTATCTCTTTGCCAGTATCCCTCGTCCAGAGATAAGGCTCATTATTGTTAGCTTGAAGAAGTGAAAATTTTTGGTTCATCTCATACATTGTAATCGATGTACGAGATTGTGTCAAGTTTCACTTACTATCTATTTTGATTGTGATAGAGACTCCGGGATAGTTTGACACAGGAAATTTCATCGGTGTTTGGTAAGCGTCAAAACGGCAACGAAATTTAGCTTGCCCAGACATAATTTGAACGGTTCCTGAGTGCTTTTTTATTGTTTCCATAAGATGATAAAGGCCAGTGCCTCTGGTCTTATCTTGGTATTGGGACGTTCCAAGCTCGATTGCTTTTTCAATTGCATCCATATCATTGGAAAGATAAGCAAACTTTGGATTGCGCTTAAGGGTCGTTAATATTCCTGCGCCAAAATCAGCCAACCCGACTTCTAAAAATTTTGTACCAATTAGGGTTCGGTATGTTTGCAATGCAATAAAACCGTATGACCCGGGAGTATGGTCGTAAATGTTTTGAGATATTTCCGAGATAATAGCTGTAATATCTGAAGCCTCGTTACTTGGATAGTGAAATTTGTTTTCCAACATATCAACAATTTTTTTAAGGTTAAAACGCAAAGTTGAGGGATTATCAATTTTGGTTACTTCAAACAATTCCTCGTTGTTTCCACGAGGAACTTCATATAACGAAATTTCTAATGGTGAAATAGGTGGGTCAAAATCACAAAATTGAAAAACCGTTTCAACAAATCGAGAGCGAATTAAATACCCCCTAACATTCTTATCAGAGACTCGTACCGTTGGCATTACTCCACCCACAGTAAAAAAATGGATTATTGCCGACAAGCTGACCAACCCCGTTGGCGTGATAAGAGTATATCCATTGAGGTCAAAATCAGGGCAATAATTATTAAATGGATTAGTCGATTTGATAAATTGGTCAAACGTTATCGAATCTAATTCCACTTTCCCTCTTTTTGGTGGTTACAGTGCTGAGGAATCCCTTGCCGCTCTCAATTTTTTTTCATGGATAATTCTTACATGAGCAACAACATCGTTTCCCCAGTTGATTGTAGAAATTCTATTTGTCCTTGGAAAATAGATAGTGAATGATTCTTGCGTTTCGAAACCCGTTGGGGGAGATATATCCTTAAGAAGGAGCCAATATCCTTCATTCTCCGACTCAACGTATTTTACCAACAGCACAACCCTTAAGTTATCTCTCAAGTAATTGAAGGAAGCCACATCCAGTGAGACAGTTTCAAACTCGGCATTTTCTGACGGCTTGTGCGATGCTTTGAGTTGAACAATCAACTCGCGACCTCTAAACTGTCCACCTTCCTCAATTTCAATAGACAAATCCTGCCCGTAATCAGGATTAGGTTTGTGAACAGCCCAACTTGGAGGTAACTTGCTCCGAAAATAATTTTCTGATTTAGCCTCAAGAGTCATATTTGGATGTCGTTGGGGATATTGAACAGCCATTCTCATTTACTCCTTTTCGAGCAATAAAAGCGACCTAATAGCAGGTGTTACCGACAATGGCGTGACTTGGCGTAATAAAACCACTAGACACCGAATCCACCTTTTTGGGTCGCTTCCCTGAAAGAGCAGCGGAACGCCCACACTTGTCAGGTTCACGCGGTGTTGGGGGCCTCCTTTATAATGACGAATGTGTCTTTTCGAAATTGATGAATGCATCTTTATAGTCGATATTTTTCTCAATCACAACCCCTTCCTTCTGATTAACTATTTCCAATAGCTCACTAGTGATGGCTTTTGCTCTTTCACGGAGCGCATAAACATCGGGTATGGTTAACGAATGCTTAATTTTCCCGTGTGAAACTGGGTTACGAAAGGTATATATCTTTTCAAAGCCTGAAAACCTAGCCTCCAGATTTTTCAATAAATCATTCATGAATAACTTATCGGATTTTT
>DATMYU010000332.1:0-4112 GCA_035560775.1 Desulfosporosinus sp. | reverse complement strand
CTATCAGAAAGTATAAACTTATCGTTATATACTTTCTAAGCATAAGTGCAACTAAGGCGGCCGCCGGCGCCTGCGGCTGACAGAATGACTAATACGTGCGAAGACAGTGTCTTCGGGCGCCAGCCAAGTTTTCTTTATTGGAAAAACTAAAAAAAAGAGGGTGTGTAATTGATGATCGCAGGAATTATTAAACGAGATGGAAGAGTTGAGACGTTTAATCAAGAGAAAATAGTGCATGCAATTTTTAAAGCCGCTATAGCTTGTGGAGGCTCGGACTATGAGCGTTCTGAGATAATAGGCAGACAGGTTGTCGATATTTTACAAATCAATTTTAGGGACAAGCAACCCGATGTAGAATCGATCCAAGATATCGTCGAAAAAGTCCTCATCGAAAACGGACATGCCAAAACAGCCAAAGCCTTCATACTTTATCGTCAGAAAAGGAAAAGCACGCGCGAGATGGATGCTCTAATTGGAGCGACGATTGGAATGTTTTCCGATTACTTAGGAGATAAAGACTGGCAAATTAGTGAGAACGCCAACACTCAAAAAAGCATCAATGGTCTAAACAATTATATACGAGAGGTATTCACCAAAAAGTATTGGCTTTATGAAATCTATCCTCAGGAAGTTCGAGAGGCGCATGAAAGTGGAGACTGCCACATCCATGACCTAGGCTTTTTTGGACCTTATTGTGCAGGTTGGGATTTGAGACAGCTCCTGCTTGATGGATTCGGAGGGGTACCTGGCAAGGTGGAAAGCGGTCCAGCCAAACACTTGCGCTCCTTCCTCGGGCAAATCGTCAATTCTACCTTTACGACACAAGGGGAAACTGCCGGAGCGCAGGCTTGGTCAAGTTTTGACACCTTTTGTGCGCCCTTTATCCGGAGTGACCAATTGACATTCACCCAAGTCAAACAGTGTTTGCAAGAATTTGTTTTTAACCTCAATGTTCCTACACGGGTGGGATTTCAGTGCCCCTTTTCCAACCTCACGTTTGACATCAAGGTGCCATCCACGTTGAGAGAAGAGCAGGTGATTATGGGTGGAACCTATACTGACGATAAATATGGAGATTTTCAGGAAGAGTTGGATAGGTTTAACTTGGCGTTCTGTGAAGTGATGTTGGAAGGAGACACAAAGGGAAGAGTGTTTACGTTCCCAATTCCGACTCTTAATATTACCAATGACTTTGACTGGGAGAGTCCTGTAGCAGATGCTTTTATGAGAATTACTTGTAAGTATGGAATTCCTTATTTTGCGAATTATGTCAACTCAGATCTGTCACCCGAAGATGCCGTATCCATGTGTTGCCGCTTAAGGCTTGATACTGGTGAGCTCAGAAAACGAGGTGGGGGTTTGTTCGGAAGTAATCCTCTCACAGGTTCAATCGGTGTAGTCACTATTAACCTGCCTAGATTAGCGTATCTATCCAAGACAAAACAGGAATTTATGGAACGTCTGAAACAAATGGCGGAAGTCGGGCGCACGGCCTTGGAAATCAAACGGAAAATTATTGAGCAGCAGTCAGAACGGGGTCTGTATCCCTATTCATGCCATTATTTGCGACATGCAAAGGAGCGGACCGGGCATTACTGGCACAATCATTTCAGCACGCTCGGAATCATCGGAATGAATGAGGCGTTGCTAAATTTCATGGGAAAAGGCATTGAAACAGAAGAAGGCCGGGAGTTCTCGCTGAGTGTCATGAACTATCTGAGAGAACTGCTGCTCAAATTTCAGCATGAGACTGGAAACGTCTACAATTTAGAGGCGACGCCTGCAGAGGGAACATCCTACCGTCTGGCGATGTTAGATACGAAACGGTATGACTCGATTATTACGGCGGGTGATGAAGTTCCGTATTATTCAAACTCAACACAACTCCCGGTAGGGTATACGGATGATATTTTTGAGGTCTTGGAGCTACAGGACGAATTACAGTCTCTTTATACGGGGGGGACGGTTCAGCACCTCTATCTTGGAGAAGCGGTTGAGGATATTGAGGTTTGTAAGCGGCTTATTCAAAAAATATTTAACAAACACAAAATTCCCTACATCTCCATTACGCCGACGTTCAGTATCTGCGACTCTCACGGTTACATTAGCGGAGAACATTTCACTTGCCCTGAATGTGGTGCCCAAGCCGAAGTATGGTCCAGAGTGACAGGATACCTCAGACCGGTTAGGAACTATAATATTGGTAAAAAAGAAGAGTATAAACAGAGAAAAATATTCGTGATGCCAGAGGTGGTATGATGGACATAGGAGGATTTGTAAAAACCTCATTTGTGGATTATCCTGGTATGATAGCGTCGGTCGTTTTTACCCAGGGTTGTAATTTAAGATGTAGTTATTGTCACAACTTTGGCCTTATAGATGCTGGTGGTACTTCAAATATTATACTGCCTGAAGAGATTTTCGAATGGCTTACCAAAAGAAAAGGCATGATCGATGCAGTCGTTGTAAGCGGGGGAGAACCGACATTTCAAGAAGATCTTTACGCATTTATCGGAGAATTGAAAGCAATGAATTTGCTCGTCAAGCTTGACACTAATGGAACGAATCCAGATATCTTGAAAACATTGATTCAGGATAAACTATTGGATTTTATCGCGATGGACTTAAAGGCTCCACTCAGCAAATATGAAATAATTACAGGGACAAGCCCGTTGGAGCTATCGCCAGTTTTAAAAAGCGTGGAAATAATAAAAAGTTGCGGGCTCGCCCATGAGTTCAGGACCACACTATGCCCTAAACTTGAAGCGGAGGATATACCGAGCATTATACTGGACTTTGATATTACCTCAAATTATGTGGTGCAGAGCTGCAGAAGCACGGAATCCAAAAAAGTATTAAGAAATAAGCAGGAGTTAAAGAGCTTAATACAGTGTTCTAATAAGAATTTGCCCTTATGTTTTCGCGGGTTCGAAGTCGGCTAAGTAATGATGAGTGCTAGTGTGAGGCTATAATTTAAAGAGGGAAGAGGAACAAGCGTGCAACAAAGGTTATCTGAGGACCTATAGTTTAATGAACACTATCATCTCGGCTCTCTGCCTCATAGCTAAAGCATACTGGTGTTTTGTTATCAGAATCCATCATAATCTTGGCATTAATGTGAAACACTTCCCTTAACACTTCTTGGGTAATAATTTCAATAGGAGTTCCAATCCTAATAATTTTGCCGTCTTTCATAGCTACAATTTCATGTGAAAATCGTGCTGCATGATTTATATCATGCAGTACCATGACAATGGTGCGTTTTTGTTCTTTATTTAATTTCTCTATAATTTGTAAAACATCTAGTTGATGAGCCATATCAAGTGCTGTTGTTGGTTCATCCAATAATAAGACGTCTGTTTCTTGGGCCAAAGCCATTGCTAGCCAAACCTTTTGTCTTTGTCCACCGGATAAATTTTCGATTTGTCGGTTTCGAAACGAAGTAGTTTTTGTAATATCCATAGCCCATTCTATGATTTTTCTATCTTCTGGCAATAATTTATTGACGTTATTGCGGTGCGGGTACCTTCCATAAGAGATGAGCTCTTCTACTTTCAATTGTGAAGGCGCAATTGGATTTTGAGGAAGTAGCGCAAGATGTTTGGCAATCTGCTTGGTATGGATTGTATTTAAATCCTGGCCTTGTAAATAAACTTTTCCGCTCGATTGTTTTAAGATTCTGCCCATTGTTTTTAATAACGTCGATTTACCACAGCCATTCGGACCTATGATGGTCGTAATTTTATTTTCTTTCACTTTTAAGTTTAGATCTTGAAATACCTTAAATTTTTGGTAACCGGTTTCTAAATTTTCCATGCGAAGAATACTCACTTATTATTTTCCCTCCTATGCTTTTCCTTTGACTAGTAAATAGAGAAAATATGGTACACCGATAATTGAAATAACAATCCCAACCGGTAATTCAGCAGGTGCAAACACTGTTTTGGCAATAAAATCGGAAATAAGAACCAGTAACGCTCCGATTGCTCCGCATATCGGAAGGACTTGGTTATGATGTATTCCTACAAGTCGTTTGGCAATGTGTGGAGCCATCAGACCAACAAAGCCAATACTCCCTGAGACAGAAACACAAGCACTTACTAAGCCAATAC
>DATMYU010000331.1:0-2165 GCA_035560775.1 Desulfosporosinus sp. | reverse complement strand
ATATTGAGAATAAGAAAAATTAAGATAGGATGAAAGAGAGGCTACGTGAAATGGGCAAAATAATAGCTGTTTGTACCAGTGAAAAAAAAGGGATGCGCAAAAAAAATATAGGCGAAGGAACTTTAAAAATGAACTTTGGCCTTGAAGGAGATGCACATGGTGGAGATTGGCATCGTATGGTCAGCTTGCTGGCGATGGAGAGCATAAAGAAGATGACGGACAAAGGGTTGGATGTTGGGCCAGGGGATTTTGCGGAGAATTTGACAACGGAAGGACTCGAATTATTCACCCTTCCCGTTGGAACAAAGCTGAAAATAGGGGAAACCAGTATTGGAGAAGTCACTCAAATTGGTAAGGAATGCCATACAAAATGCGCGATTTTTTTTCAGGCTGGAGACTGTGTCATGCCAAGAGAAGGAATTTTCATTCGCTTGTTGGAAGGCGGACCGGTTCGCGTAGGGGACAGTATTGAGGTGATGGTTTAATGATTCGCGTTGGTGTTATTACGGCAAGTGACAAAGGGGCGCGTGGAGAACGGGAAGACCTCTCCGGACCGACCCTAGTCAAGCTGGTTCAAGAAATTGGTGGGGATGTCGTTGAGTATGTGGTGCTTCCGGACGACCAAACTTTACTCGAAGAAAAAATGCGCCTATGGGCCGATGAACTTGGCTTAGATTTGATTCTAACAACCGGTGGGACTGGATTTTCATTGCGAGATGTTACGCCTGAGGCGACTTTATCCGTGGCAGATCGTCTAGTACCAGGTATTGCAGAAGTAATGCGGATGGAAAGCTTGAAAGTGACTCATAAGGCAATGCTTAGTCGAGCTGTGTCCGTGCTTCGGAAGAAAACTCTCATTATCAATATGCCAGGTAGTCCCAAAGCGGTACGTGAATGTTTTGCGGCGATTGCTCCCGCGATTCCTCATGGGATCCAAATTCTCAAGGGAGAAGCCAGTGAGTGTGCAACAACGCTCAATCATAACTAATCTATATTCAAGAGGGGTATGCTTAACAACAGGCATGCCCCTTAAACTTTGCGCTGCTTGTCACGTCTGTCCAGAGTTTAGCGTAAGATATGGTAGACACATGGCTTGTGAGGTGAAAGTAATGAAAGCCATTGCGTTTGTTGATTATGAAAACATTTGGACAGGGTTATTGGAGCGCGGTTTTGAATTAACGCCGGAGCAGTTAGTACAGTTTTTACAACTTTATACAGAACGTAACAATGTGGATTTATTGGCTATCTATCTTTACGCCAACTTCGACCGGGAAGAATTTTGGCGAACACAAACGACGTTTGAAAAAACGAATGTTTTCACGCGTCACGTCTTTGGAAAAAACAATTATGCTAGTACCGGGCTACGCCGTAATGCAGCGGATCTAGAATTAATGCTGGAAGCACAAGAAATATTGCTTACACGAACAGCTACTTTTGACAGATTTTTGTTGCTTACGGGGGATGGGGACTTTCTTTCCCTTGTAAGAAAAGTTCGAGCCTGGGGGAAAGAAGTCAAAGTGATTGGGGTATCCGGAAGTGTTCACCACGTTTTGCAACCATATTGTGACGGGGCTGATTTATTAGAGTGGATCTTCCAGGAAAAACACGAACTTGAGTATCATCCAGAGCAGGATTTAGAACAGGGAATTCAAATTCTAGGAACTCTTCAGATTAAGATGACCTACGTAGCGTCAACTAAGGCCAGAACAGCCTTATCAGAACTTTTAGGACGATCTATTCCACAAATTAAAGAGTTCATCCGTTACACGTTAAGAGAGAATATCCTCACTGAGCAGGAGCAACTTGATACCAACTTAAAAATAGGCAAAACAAAAATTTATCTCCTCAATCTAGAGCATATCAAGGTTGTGGAGGCGTTAGGAACAATGTTTGAGGAAGTTTCTCAGCGTCAATTTAAATTGAATCAGGATGTATCTCCGAATCCAAATTTATCTTAAAAGTATGCATAAAAGGGTGCAAATTGGGTAATTATAGTCGTTAGAGGATCAGGAGATCGCTCTGGGTGGGGGGCCTTGAGTGCAAGAATTTGTAATGCCTAGAAATAGAGAGTAATTGGTTGTATTATGGGATAAATAGCAATCAAATGCCTATTTTTGGCCATTAGGGGGGGTTGCTTTACAACGGCCCCTTGCATATTATTATAG
>DATMYU010000330.1:0-2249 GCA_035560775.1 Desulfosporosinus sp. | reverse complement strand
AACTAACTCCAAATATTCAAATCTCCTCTCGCCTATTTGTTATTTTACTTTATCAGACGATTTTCTTCCTAAAATCCAGAAGGAGGAAGTGCTTTTATATGCAGAATAACCGAAATGCTGATGTACTGCGGCGTATCATTTCCTATTGCAGTGATATTTCTGAAGCAATTCAGCGATTTGGGAAGGATTATACGGTGTTTACCCAAGATTCTGTTTATAAGAATGCCACGGCTCTTTGTGTTTTACAAATTGGAGAACTGACCACTCATCTTTCGGATTGATGTTCTTACGTAGAGTGACATTAAGGGAAGGTCTAAATAATAGATGGGATATTCGTGCGCACATGCATCTCCAGCCAATATCTGGGATGTATGTGCGCTTTTGGTTATTTGTTAAGAGGTCTAATTTGTTCTATATAACAGGATATGAACATTTAATGACAAATTTTATGTTCACCTCGGAACAGACTAAAAAATATTTTTGCTGAGGGCGAACTAGTGGAAGAGAGGAGAACAATAGGAGGGATACCATGAATATAAGGATGATGATGAAATTACTTCAACGCCAACCGTCCTGGGCGGGGTGGTGAGTAATGCAAAAAAATGAACACAATTATTGGCTTTACTTAAGCACCACAACTCATAATTACATTGATATCGATACGATGATTTTAGATTGCAAGAGCATGGAAACTCTTTTGAAGGATACGGCCTATGCTTTCCCCAAATCGTAAGCGCTTACGATTGTGGGACAGGCCGTTTAAATAAGGTTTGTCATACTCATCCTGACCTCATAGTCTGTGAATAAAGCAGCAGAAAGGACAGGTAGTATTATGAAGGATTTGAGCACAGATCGCACGCCACTCGTGATCGCGGCTGAAATAAACATGATCAGACACCAGACCGGGAAAATCCTTCTTGCCGGCGCCATTGAGATCGGCCGTTGAGATTGCCTTATGGCCCGGTTCCAAAATCACATGATTTAATACTTGGATCAATGTTGAATTCTATAGAGATATTCTTGGCGTAAAGTCCAAGACTGTCCAAAAAGGTTGGTATTGGTGGTAGAAGTTCGGCCCTTTTAGTCATTGTATTACAATAGCCAAAATTATTATAATAGCCTTAACTTTCAAATAACTTTAATAATATTTTTACGAGGAGTGAGTGTTTTATGTTAAGTAAGGCGGCGGTAATCCATAATAAGGGGGATAAGTATGTAATTGAAAACATTGAAGTGGCATCCCCTAAGGTCAATGAAGTCATGGTAAAGATTGCAGGTTGCGGTTTGTGTCATACAGATGAACTGGCCCAGCATCAAATGATCCCGGTACCTCTACCGGCAGTACTCGGACATGAAGGGGCCGGAGTGGTCGTCGAAGTGGGTCCTGGGGTACAGGGAATTAATGTAGAGGACCATGTTGTGCTGTCCTACAGTTCCTGTGGCTATTGCGAAACCTGCTTAGAGGGTAAACCCTATGTTTGCGTGAACAATGCTAAATTAAATTTTAGCGGTACAATGAGCGACGGAAGCAAGAGGTTGAGCTTAAAAGGACAGGAAGTGTCAAACTTCTTTGGACATGCCTCTTTTTCAAATTATGCGGTAGCCAATCAAAGAAACGTCGTAGTGGTGGATAAAGATGTCGACTTGATGATTCTGGGACCCTTAGGTTGTGGCATTCAAACCGGAGCAGGCACTGTTCTGAACTGTTTAAAACCCAAATTCGGTTCATCCATAGTCGTCTTTGGAGCAGGAGCAGTAGGCACGGCTGCAATTATGGCTGCGAAAATAGCCGGTTGCCAAAAAATCATCGCCGTAGATATCGTTGCTTCGAAATTGGAATTAGCTAAAGAAATCGGCGCCACTCATACAATCAACAGCAAAGAAGTGAAGGATGTCGTTGAGGAAATCAAAGCCATCACTAACGGCGGGGCCAATTATTCGATCGAGACCACCGGGGTTCCTGCCTTGGTCAATGCGGCGCTCTATTCGCTCAGAACCTTAGGTATCTGCGCAATCGTCGGAGTATCCGGTGATGTAACTCTCAACATTTTTGACGCAATCATGCTGGAAGGAAGAACCCTGCAAGGGTTTATCCAAGGAAACGCCGTACCGCAGCTCTTTATTCCGAAGCTGGTTGAATATTATAAAGCCGGTCAATTCCCCATCGATAAGCTGGTTAAGGTTTATGAATTAGAGCAGATCAACGAAGCTTTCGAAGACACCCATAAAGGCATGGCTTTAAAAGCTGT
>DATMYU010000329.1:0-8815 GCA_035560775.1 Desulfosporosinus sp. | reverse complement strand
ATATAATCCTCCGTTTTTTTCCTAGCTGGCCGAGTAAAAAGGACACTCGTTACATCTTCTTCAATTAATTCGCCGCTTAAGAAGAAGGCAGTTCGGTCTGAAACACGAGAAGCTTGATGCATATTATGCGTAACAATAATTATTGTGTATTTACTTTTCAAATCAGCAATTAACTCTTCAATTTTCATAGTAGAAATAGGGTCAAGTGCCGATGTCGGTTCATCCATTAACAAAATCTCAGGTTCAACCGCCAACACGCGAGCTATACAGAGCCGTTGTTGTTGACCACCCGACAGCCCTAAGGCCGATTTGTGCAAACGATCTTTGACTTCGTTCCACAAAGCTGCACCCTGTAAACTAGTTTCTACTATTTCATTGAGTCTTTTCTTGTCCGCTTCGCCGTGTATACGAGGACCGTAGGCTACATTTTCGAAAATAGACTTTGGAAAAGGATTAGGGCTCTGGAAAACCATACCGACCCTTTTCCTCAGCAACGCAACATCCGTGTCAACTGCATAGATATCCTGCCCATCAATTCTAATTTGACCTAAGATCTTCACATTAGGTATTAAATCTTGCATGCGGTTGAGGGCCCTCAGAAAAGTTGACTTGCCACAACCAGAGGGACCAATGAGGGCTGTCACACTTTTCTCCGTCATTGCCAAGTTTACGTTACTCAAGGCCTGTTGTTCACCGTAAAAAAGGTCGAGGTTACTGACCACGATCTTGTCCATTTCAATTTCTCCTTACAACGCACTTAATGGGTGTTACCCCTTATTTTTCCCTAGGAGTCGGTATTGCAGCCAGCGGCTGGGTAATGTCAAACAAAGGTTAAAGACGATGACCATGATTATGAGTAGTGCTGCTGTTCCATCTGCAATTTGGTCGGCGTTTGTCCCAGGTAATGGATTGGACTTAGCGGCAAATAAATGCACAGCTAAGGTCTCTCCAGCAGCTAAAGGATTCATGTCAAACAAGTTGCGTGAAACATTCATACCTGCCGTAAAGATTAAAATCGCAGTCTCACCCAAAGCCCTGCCTGCGACAAGGGTTACTCCAGTGATAAGTCCCGGTAGAGCCGTCGGTAGAATAACTTTACGTAAAGTCTGCCACATTGTGGCACCTAATGCTAAACTGGCTTCCCGGTAACTCCCAGGCACTGCCCGCAGAGATTCCTCAGTTACGCGCACTAAGATGGGTAAATTGAGTAGAGCCAAAGTAGCGGCTCCTCCTAAGATCGTGAATCCCAAACCTAGCTTATTCACAAAGACAATCATGCCAAAAAGACCAAACACAATAGACGGAACGGTGGCTAGGCTCTCAGTGCTCAAACGGATTATGTCGGTTAATTTGTTATGAGGCGCGTATTCTGCTAAATAAATCCCTGCTCCCAAGCCAATGGGCAGAGAAAAAATCAAGGAAAGGGCAAGGAGATAAAAGGAGTTAAACAATTGGCCACTCACTCCGTCTGGACCATTGAAAAAATCAGGGGTCAAATACGGTAGGCCACGTCCTAAAATATAACCTAAAAACGCTACCAATAAAGTTACAATGGCTATGGCCCCTATCCAAAGCATTATACTGGCGAAGCGGTCGGTTTGGCGAGTTTTCAACGGGCTGCCCCCCTTCGTACTGCTGTCCGGACTAAGATAATCAGGATTAAGGCAATGATCAAGAGTATAAAAGACATCATAAATAAGCCATTATTCCAAGTCGAACCAAACGGAGTATTTCCCATTTCCATGACTATGTTACTAGTCAAGGTTGAAGTAGGCGTTATTAAGGAACCCGGAAAGCGCGGCGAATTTCCAATCACCATTTGCACCGCCATTGTCTCGCCGATGGCCCTAGCCATCGCTAGAATGATGGCAGTTAGAATTCCCGGCGAAGCGGCAGGGACTAGTACCCGACGAATGGTTTGCCAGCGGGTAGCCCCTAAAGCAAGGGAAGCTTCTTTATAGCTTCCCGGCAAGGAGCGCAAAGCATCTTCCGAAAGACTTATAACCGTTGGCAAAATCATGATTGCTAATACAATCCCTGCCGCCAGAACACCATAACCGGTCGATGAATTGGTGGACCTCCGTATAAAACCTACGACGACCGTAAGCCCGACGTATCCGTAAACGACAGACGGTATACCTGCAAAAAGGTCGGTAGCCGGGCGCATGAACGAGCGTACCCATGGTGGAGCAATCTCTGCTAAAAACACTGCCCCGGCCAGTCCCAGAGGTCCTCCAAGTAATATAGCAATTAACGTCGTTCCGATCGAACCAGCAATAAACGTGAGGGCGCCGAACTGACCACTGTCGGGATTCCATTTACTACTTGTAAAGAACTCCAGGACGCTGACTTGTCGAAACGTGGATAATCCCTGCATCCCTACGAACCAAATAATGCATAAGATAATCAAAGAGACCAAAACAGCGCTACTGATGAATATATAACGCGACAAACGGTCATTAAAATGCACCCATGACTTACTCTGAGGCAACCTTCTACACCTCCAATTCTTCACTTAATTTTTAATCCAAGTCACCTGTTTCTCCTTGTTTTCTAAATTGAAATTACTTGGCTATTTCATAGTCTACTTTATTTGTGTAAACTATGAATTAAGGGAGTGTAAAGTTTAGGTTAAAATTGACGAGCCCTTGTGGTGGAACAAATGACACAAAATAACCTATTTTCATTCATCAGTGGTGACGCGCAGCAGCATTCTGACTAGCATAAATAGGAGCAAGGATAATCCTTGCTCCTATTTATGTCCTTTCGTTAAAGATGAAGGGCACTGACCTTACTTATTGGGATAACCTTAAACGTACAAAGTGATGTATTACTTCTTCATCTTGTTGATGGCAATGAAACCAGCCTTTTCAACATTTTTATCTTGGAATTCTTGGCTTGCCATATAGTCTAAGAAGAGTTTTACCGTGCCGGTCGCTTCCCCTTTAGTATACATGTGCTCATAGGAATAGATTGGATACGTTCCACTAGCTACAGCATCCGCACTGTATGCTACTCCGTCAAACTTTAGAGCCTTGACGGTGTCCTTCAAGTAAGCTGCATCAATATAGCCAATTGCCCCAGGAGTTTGACCGACGCCCGTGAGTAAGTTACCCGTAGAATCTTGAGCGGCTGCTTTATCTGTCATCTTTTGACCATCCATCACGATTTTCTCTATGTTGAGTCGGGTTCCAGAAGAGGCTGCACGACCAATGATTGATATCGGAGCGTCTTTACCACCAACATCTTTCCAGTTGCTAATTTTCCCGGTAAAGATATCCGCTGCTTGAGCTTTGGTCAAGTTGTCAATCGTGACATCTTTGTTAACAATCAGTAAAAAAGGAGCCACGCATACTTGATGGTCGACCAAGCCTGCACTTTTTAGTTCATCTGGGGCTATGACATCAGAGTTACCAATCTCAATAGCACCACTAGCCACATTGTTTAGACCCGTCATAGAGCCGCCACCGCTTATGTTGACTTGAACACCAGCGTTTTTAGCCATGAACTCGTCGGCAGCTAATTTAACGAGTGGTTGGAGTGCTGTTGAACCTGCAGCAGAAATTGTTTTCTTGTCAATGCTTGCAGCGCTCGGAGTTGGGGTAGTTGCCGCCGGATTAGGAGTTTTTCCACATCCGGCCAGGATCATCAGAGCAATTAAGGTCGTACTTACAAGAGCAATTTTTGATTTCGTTTTGAACATTTTATTTCCTCCTTAAATTTCCTCTAGCACAAATTGATTATACTGGACGTTTGTAAAGTCTGAATGAACTAAATGTAAAGTTTAAGTTAAAGTTTATTGCCGGCGAGCAAAAAGGTATCCCACTCCCCTTACTGAATCAAGAACTGGTCCTAAAGCCTTTAGCTTATTGCGCAAATGACTGATATGGACATCAAGTGCTCTAGTACCGCTGTTAGAAGGGCTGCCCCAGATCTTCTGTATAAGATATTCTCTGCTAAATACTTGGTATGGGTTGGCTACGAATAATACCAACAGTTCGAATTCTTTCACCGTTAAGTTAATAGGCTCAGCAGAGATTGTAGCAAGGTAACTCTCTTGCACAATCTCTAAGGATCCCCACCTCAAAGGACCGTTCACTAATTCGTTTTTCCGGTGACCTTCTCTAAGTCTTGCTTTAATTCTCGCGGCTAATTCTCTAGGGCTAAAAGGCTTAGTTAGGTAATCGTCAGCTCCTAGCTCAAGTCCGATTACTTTATCCGCCACATCGTCACGGGCACTTAAAATTATGATTGAAATAGCGGCCGTATCCTTTTGGGCCCGTAGTATTTTACACACATCATAGCCATCCATCACAGGCAGCGTTAGATCTAGGATTATCAGGTCTGGTCTTTCTCTCCTGGCAAGCTCTAACCCTTGCTCGCCATCGGAGGCGGTCAAAACAGCAAGCCCTTCTTTTTCTAGGTTAAACCGAACTAGTTCTTGAGTTTGAACGTCGTCCTCTATGAGTAAAATTTTGTCCACCCTCTAACTCCCCCCAATAAAGGCCCTCCCTTAACAATCTTGATTCTGAAAGATGACTATCTATATAATAATAGTTGTATGTAAACTCTGAATGAACGGAGTGTAAAGTTTAAGTTAAATATAGTTTAGGCTCGCCTTACGCTCATAAAGTTGCTGAATCCATTCCTCAGATGTATAACAACTACCCAGAAGATTCGGCTTACTATCGTACATGCCGTGAAAATCAGAACCGCCTGTCAAGATTAACCCGTATTTTTTTGCTTCAGACATGATTAGGTTAACGGCCGCCTTATCGTGAGTTGGGTGCCAGGCCTCTAACCCATCTAAGCCAGCAAATATAAGTTCAGGTATTAGTTCCATGTTTTTATACCCCATCGGATGGGCAAGAACTGCGACTCCCCCAGTTTTTTTTATCTCCTTAACTGCCTCAAAAACGTCCATATATTCTATCTCTTTATAAACTATTCCGCCCAAACTTCCAACCTTAGGTTTAGCAAAAAGCAATTTGTATAAATCGCCTTTTAAGGCTGATGTGTATCCTAGCTCCATCAAGGCATGCATTATATGCTGCTTGTATACGCAAGTACTACCACTAGAAATCTTTTTTACAAAGTCCCAGGTTATAGAGTACCCCGCCTCAGCAAGTGTTTCTACGATCCATTCGGACATTTTATGCCTTTTAATAATCGTGGGTCGGCATACTTCTCCGATTTGCTGTGGTCTGTCCATCAGAAAACCCAAAACATGTGCTTTCCTACCTCTTTGATAGTCATAGGCAGAAATTTCAATACCTGAGATTATATTAACGCCATATTCTTGACCAACATTTTCCGCTTCAGCAAGCCCATCAACCGTATCATGGTCAACTATGGCTAATGTCTTAATCCCTATTATTTTTGCTATGGACACTATATCTCTTATTTCGAGCGAGCCATCAGACACTCTGGAATGACAATGCAAATCAGCCTTCATATTCTTCTCCTTTATCATTTGCTAAACGTCCATTTACCTGCTACCATAGCTCTTTCCACAATGGGCAACTCTCCCGGAATATGACGAACCACTATTAGGTCCGCTTCCTTGCCTTCTTCTAATGAGCCGATTCTGCCTGACAGTCCAACAGCTCGCGCAGGATAGAGTGAGGCATAGGAGACTGCTTCATGAAGGCCCAGGCCTGCTTCGAAAAGAATAAATACAGACGCTAAAAGTGCAAAGCAATAGTAATCTGAACAAATAATATTGGCAAAGCCGCTCATTATAGCAGAGCGTGCCAAAAGATTGTCAGAATGGGATTTATTTCGCAAGAGATTCGGCGCGCCAACAACTGCATACATATTATTTTCCATCGCGTATCTTGCTGTAGCTTCATTGAGGGGGAATTCGCAGATAGACGCTCCTTTCGCTTGATAAGTATCCACCCTCAGAGGGCTGTCGTCGTCATGGGTAGCAAAGGGAATATTATACTTTGCCACAAACTCCATAAGTTTTTCTATAACCTCAGAATCAGCTTGCTCAGACATTTCCCATTGTTTCCGAGCGTAAGTCTCCAGTTTTTCGGCTGTGAAGGTGCTGTTTTTCTCGACGTAATTCCTGTATTCGGAATAGGATTTAAATCTTGTGTACCGTGGTGAGTGATCCATAATGGAAAAAAGGTCTGCCAACCCTTCCTCAAAGATCTGGGCAAGAGTATTTAAGCCCGCTTTATTTAATAATTCATAGCGCACATGGATAAAATGTCGCAGCAGGGAAGTTCCATTTTTACGAAACCGCGCTATTGACCGGACAATTTCATTCCCCATTTCATTGGACCGCAAGCCTGGTTCACCGGAAAAGGATACTGGGTGAAAAATGGTCGTTATCCCAGTCGCCAAAAATTGTGCCTGTATGGAATATAAGGCCAAGTTTAGCGGAAAGAATACGTTTCTTCTCGGTTGAATAGCATGCTCCAACATATCGCCGTGGAAATCTACCAGACCCGGCATTACGTAACAACCATCTGCATTAATTATTTCGACATCTTGCTGATCGGTTTGTAGCAGTACAAAGTTTTCATCTTCAATAATGTGGCTAATTCTATTCTTAGCAACGATGAGCGAACCGTCTATCACTCCACTGGGAATTACAATTTTACCCTGTATTATAGTTCTCAACATATATTTTCAACCCTTTTAGTGTTAAATAACTGATAATCCGCTTGGAATACTGTGTTTCCACCCACCAATGTTTTGTGAATTAGGGGATAATCCTGATGCATTTCCACTATGATTAGATCCGCACATTTTCCAACTTCGACACTTCCGACTTCGCCATCCAATCCCAAAGCCTTTGCTGGATTTAAGGTTACTAGCTTGACCGCTTCAGTTAGCTTAATGCCTTCTCTGGTTAGATGAAAAACTGCCGGAAGCATCGCACTCGGCAGATAGTCAGAGCAGACGATATCTGCAGCACTGTTCGTGATGGCATCGATCGCTTTCATATTATTACTGTGGGACTTGCCGCGGATAATATTGGGAGCACCTACGCAGACATGAATACCCTTGGACCTAGCATAGACGGCAGTTTCAAGATTGATAGGAAACTCACTGACTGTCCCTTCACACGCAAGGAGAGTATCAATCTTTTCTCTTGTATCATCATCATGGAACGCCAAACTAATTCCTCTATTTTTAGCGATTTTAGCCAAAGCGATAAGTTTAAGCCAATCAATCCTGGTCTGATTCTCGATGACTCTATCGATAAGCTCATCAACTTCCTGCTCATTTTTACCATGCTGTTGTATGGTAAAGTCCTTAAGTAAGGCGGCATCTTTAAACTGACCCTGACCCGGAGTATGGTCCATATAGGACATAAAATCAATGCTCTTATCTCTGATAAGACCTTCTAAGACACTAACCCCAGCCAGGAAAGTCAACTCATATCTGAGATGTATTTTGTGGTTGATCATCGAACGAGCTAGTTTAAGCCGGTTTATGCTCTTGATAACGTCAATAACCATGTCAATATTGCGCACTCCCCATTCGTCACTCAAGCTAAGAGAATGATACATGGTTGTAATACCGCTAACTGCCAGCTTTTTTTCCAGTTCATAGAAGGACATATCGATTGGGAATAAGGTATTAGGCCTTGGTTGTATCTCTTTCTCGATAGCATCACTATGAAGGTCGATCATGCCAGGCATAACATAACACCCTTCGGCATCAATCATCGTGACGTCTGAATAGCATTTGAGTTTAGGGAAATTACTTTCTGCCACCTCCGAAATTTGATTACCTTCAATGAGCATATGACCCTTAATAATTCTTTCAGGCAAAATAATCTGGGCGTTGTAAATGCCTATCTTGTTTGTTCTCATATGTGGTTTACTCCTTGCCTTTTAAATATTAAGCCGCTCTAATCATCCATCCCGTGCTAGTGATCTCGTTTTAACTAAAGTTGAACATCGAGACTCACGCGACGATTGGATTAGGATTAAGTACTTTGTTGGAGTTTCGCCTTCACCTTCGTAGAAAGCACCTCCAGTACAATCGCAATAGCTATAATGAGATACGTGATCAACCCCACTTCCCGCAAATCAAAATAGAAGCCACCGGCCATGAATAGATCAAAGCCAATCCCACCTGCTCCAGCAGCAGCACCCATAGCAACAGCGTTAGCGAAGTTTATTTCAAACCTCAAGAACGTCCAGGACAGTAAGTAGGTCGCAGACGATGGGATAACCGCCTGAAAAACAATTTGCCACCAATTGGCACCACTAGCCTTTAAAGCTTCAATAACATTTTTATCTAGATCTTCAAACGACTCGGAAAAAGCCTTGGTCAAATAGCTAATCGAATGAAAGCTCATACCGATCACCGCAGCTGCACTGCCCAGCCCAGCAGCCACAGCAAAAATCATAACCCATAAGATGGTGGGCACTGCTCGGATAAAAGCGACAAAGCCTTTAATAATATTGGTAAG
Organism: Desulfosporosinus sp.; assembly: GCA_035560775.1. Taxonomy (GTDB): domain Bacteria; phylum Bacillota; class Desulfitobacteriia; order Desulfitobacteriales; family Desulfitobacteriaceae; genus Desulfosporosinus. The sequence continues at coordinate 375 of DATMYU010000329.1, read as the reverse complement.
CTGTTGCGGAGCCAAATTCTGAGCAGCCATTAGGCCCAAAAATAAAGCGACGATCCCACCGATCAACGTTGTCAAAAAGGCCAAACCCAACGTCACCACAACATTGTAGAAAGCTTCTCCTAGAGTAAAGCGATGCGTTGCGGGGTGAAGAAACATCGTCTGAAAATTACTGATTGTATCGACAAATCCCTTAAGAACGTCGACACTCTGATAATCAAGCGTAACGAAAAAATACAGGGTCACCGCTGTTAGAACCAGAAGTAATGTCCGCATGGCAACAGATGCCCTGTCCATTGGTTTTTTTGTGCCCTGGAACACAGCCTTTGGGTTATGGCCTAACACCATATATTCTGTAATTGAGTCTTCAATTAATAT